>JAFWJI010000042.1 GCA_017511585.1 Mycoplasmataceae bacterium | reverse complement strand
GCGAAGACAAAAAAAACTAACAAAAAAAAAAAAAAAGTAAAATTTATTATCATGAAGAATTTTGGTAAAAAAATAAAAGATATTATCTTATATATAACTGTTTTTGCATTAACTACTCCAGTTATACTTGGTGGTATAAGTTGTAGTAAAGTATCTAAAAAAGAATCAGAAAGTGTTATTAATGATGTTGTTAAAAGCATTAGTGTTAAGTATAAGGGAGAAATTAATCAAAATGAAGTCTTAGCAAGCCAAATTACAAAAAGTAATTTTTATCAATATTTTGATTTGCAATATGATGTTCAATCAAATCAAAACATAAAAATTGATATTGAAGAAATAAAAGAAGATGAAAAAGATTGTAAGTGCTTAAAAATAAAGTTTAAAGTTACTTATAAAGATGAAATTAGTTATAAAGAAATACAAATAGCTGGATTTAAAGAAAATTTATTAGAGTTAAAAAAATTAGTTTTTAATGTTTTAGATTTTGGAATCAATGTTGATTCAATAAAACCATCAGATTTTAAAATTAATATAAATAATCAATGAATATTTGAAAATAAATCTATTTTGTTTAATAATTTTGAAGGTAATTTGAATATTAATGATATTAATAATTTAAAAATTGATGAAATAGATTCAGCATATCTAAAGATAAGTTTTAAAATCGGAAATAAAACTATTGATTTTTGAATAGATGGATTTAAAGTTACGAATGTTGATTCAAATCAAGAAATTTCACTAATTAAAAATAATTTTGAACCTATTGATTTAGGTTTTAAGTTAGATATATTTATTGGTCAAATTAATGAAAAAATTACAGAACAATGAATATTTGAAAATAAGTTATTTTTATTTAAAAATGCTTCTTTAATTAAAAATCAAAATGATATTTCTTCTTTATCTAAAGAAGAAGATTTAGATCAAAAAACATTGAATGTTAGTTGCAAAATAAAGGATAAAGTATTTAAATTTAAAATTATTAATTTATTATGAATTAAATTAAATAAAACAGTATTTCAAGCAAATGAACTAGAGCTTAGTTCTAAAACTATTCAAGAAACAAAACAATTAATAAATAATGATTGAATTTTAAACAAAAAAGACATTCTTTTTGTTTCAAATAATTTTGATATTAACTCTTCAGAAATTTTGAATCTTAAATTAGAGAGTAATAGCAATACAAAATTAACTGTTTCTTTTACTTTAAAAAACACAGAGTTTAAATTTTTTATAGAAGGTTTAAAAGAATCAACAGGACCTTTTGTTGAACCTACTACTTTAGAAGAATTAAGAGAATCAAATCCTGATGATATTGCAAAATTAAAAAAATATGATAGTTCAAAATATGATATAGTTGTTAACCCTGAATGACAATATAGAAATGTTTGTTGATTATTTGGAGTTGCAGGAACTAGTGAAACTTCTATTTTAAAAGAAGGAATAAATGGTTATACAAAAAATGGAAATAAGATATTAAATATTAATGAGCATGATTTAGAAAAACATATTATATGAAGAGATTTTGATAAAGATTCAATCGAAAATCCTTTTGTAATAGATGAATTAGGTAATTCTAACTGAGATTATTATTCAGGCGATTTAAATGAAGGTAATTGAACTGAACCAGCAATAGTTCCATTAACTCAAAGAGCATATTATAATAATGGTATACATTTAGAAAGTTATTCAGTTATAAATAAAATAGAAGAGAATAATTCTGGAAATTTGGATGTTGAAGCAATTAAAAAAGAAATTGCAAAATATGGTGCCGTGACTGCCTCTTACGATTCAAAAGGTGGAAAGGGATGAAAAATTGAAAATTTAAATACTGGTAATAATACTATTCCTGATCATTGTATATCTATTGTTGGTTGAGATGATACAATTAAATCTAATCAATTTCAAAATCATAGTGGATATTCTAATCCAGCAAGCAGAGATGGTGCTTGAATTGTAAAAAATAGTTGAGGATCAACTGGAGGAAGAGGGGATGGATATTTCTATTTATCATATGATTCTACAATAAATGGAGTTGTATCTTTAGATTGAAATTCATGAAATGAAAATGAAAACTTTTTATATTACTATGATGGTAGTGGTAAAAGGGTAGAAGTAGTTCAAGAATGACAATTTAGAAAAAAAGCAGCAACTATTTTTAAAGCATTAAATGCTTCTGATAATATAGAAGAAAGTATTGAAAAAGTTTCTTTTGGATTAAGAGATGGAAATAATGTAAAAGTAAAAGCCGAGATATTTTTGGATGTTGATTCAGATTTAAATCCATATACTTTAGAAGATAATCCAACTAGTGGAAAATTAGTTGCAACAAAAGAAGAAACTTATGAATATCCTGGTATTAAAACCTTAGAATTGGATAAACCAATTAAAATTGAACCTGGTCAAAAATTTAGTATTGTTATTACAATTGTAGATAATGGTGATGGTAATGATCCATTTCTTACATTGACATTAGAAGAAAAATCATACAATGATATGTCATTTGTCTATGATTTAAACAACAATAGATGAGTTAATAGTTTATATGGAAATGATAAAATTTTAAATTGTGTAGCTAGAATTAGAGCTATAACATCAACAAGAAGAAAATCTACAAATAAAGATAATAATATTTCTTTTGCACAACTTTCATTAAGAGAAGAAGATTATAAAAAACCAAAAAGATATAAGAATAATGAAGAACAACCTAAACCTGTTGTTAAATTAAATAATGAAATTTTAAAATTAGATCAAGATTATAAAATTTCATATGGTGATGTTAAAGTTTTTAAACCAACTCCTGGATATGATATTAGTGCTACAGCTTATGGAACAATTCATATAATTGGAATTGGAAAATATGAAGGAAAAAACGAAATAAATTACCCTCTTCTTGTTGGATTGATTCCTTCTTTAGATATATTTGAAACTGAAGAATATGGTTGAAAAATAATAAAAGATCCAAATGATTATAAAAGTACAAGTATAGAAATTCCAAAATCAAAATTAAATAATAAGACAATGTGAAGCGATATAAAATTACCTAATAATTTTAAATGAGCATTTGAATCATATGAATTAAGTAATCCTACAGAACAATATTTAGTATATAATGGAAAAGATAGTTTTGCTTTTCGTAAAGAAATGTTTAAAGTAAAAATTGTTTAATTTAATAATAAATTTATATGTAATGAAAGATTTTATAAATAATTGTAAGCGTGCTTTTAAAACAAATAATGCTTTTTGAGTATTATTTGTTTTTGTTTTTTAATAATTAAAAAGTATTTTAAAAATGAATAACTTATGTTTAAAAATGAGATATTTTTTAACATATTATCTTTGATAATTTATTAACAATTCCATTAATGAAAGTTACAAAAAAAAAGATTTATTTGATAAATTATCTAAGATAAGTCAATCAGATCTTAAAAAATTAAACTTAAATATAGGTAAAAACATTTATAATGAAATTGAATATTTAAAACATAAAATTTTAAATGATAAATTAGGTTTATTTTTAAATTTTGAAGAATGAGATGAATTTTTAGATGAAAATTATTTTGGTTTTGAAGAAATTAAAGAATTAAATATTAATCCTAAGGATAAAAATAATAATCCTTTAATTGAAGGTGATAATTATTATGCTTTAAAAGCATTACAAGTATTAGGAATTAAAGTTGATGTTATCTACATCGATCCTCCTTATAATACAGGTAATAAATATTTTGTTTATAATGATGATTTTATAAATAAAGATGATCAATTTAAACATTCTAAATGATTATCTTTTATAAAAAGAATATTAATTTAGCAAGTGAATTATTAGCTGATGATGGAGTAATTTTTGTTTCGATTGATGATAATGAACAAGCTTATTTAAAAGTTTTAATGGATGAGATTTTTGGAGAAGATAATTTTGTAGCTTGTTTAGTAAGAACTACTAAAACTGGTGGAGAAAGATTTGGAAAACAATTTATACAAAAAGATTTTGATTATTTAATTTGTTTTGTACACAAAAATTATTATTGAAAATGATGAATATGAGTATTAGATAGTGCCAAAGAACCAGGAGTTCACAATGAAGTGCATCAAAATTAATAGATAAAAAATATAATAATGCATCAGCTAGTGATGAGATTAAAAATATTTTTTCTAAAAAAGATATTTTTTCATATTCTAAACCAACAAAATTAATATTTGATTTAATAAAAATGAATGTGTTTTAGTCTTAGATTTTTTTGCCGGCTCAGGAACAACTGGTCAAGCTGTAATGGAATTAAATGAAGAAGATGGTGGAAATAGAAGATTTATATTGTGTACAAACAATGAAAATAATATTGCAAAAGATATTACACGAGAAAGAATTTATCGTGTAATTAATGGAGAAGGTTCAAAAGGACAAAAAATTGATTGACAATATTCAGAAGATAAAAAATCTTTAAAAAATAATTCAGTTAAATATTTAACAGTTAAATCCATTAATAAATATGATGGTCAAAACGGAATGACTAAGAATATGTATGGAGCAAGAGGGAAAGATATTGTTGTAAAAGTACCTTTTGGAACTTTAGTTTATG
>JAFWJI010000041.1 GCA_017511585.1 Mycoplasmataceae bacterium | reverse complement strand
TTTGTAAATAAATTTGAAAGGACTAAATGCTAACAAAAGTATTAAATTAGGTAATGGTAAATATTTATGATAATTTAAAATTTGATTAACAACATCCTTAAAATCTGATAAATAAATTAAAATAGTATTTTTGTAAAATTTTGTTTCATATTATTGACCTATATTGGAAATTTATCATTTAATTCTTTAACTTCTTTTTTTATAAAAAAAGTCTATAAAAAAAAGACAAATTTTAATATTTTTCATTTTTATTAAATTTAGGAGCTAATTCTAATTTTGGATTTATACCAATATAACAAGCACCATAACCTGTGTGTAACATTGTAACAATTGAAGCTTCCATTGTTCAATCAACAGTTTTTTTAAAACTTTCTAATAAAGCATTTTCAAATATATCTTTTATTGTTTTATCAAAAACATATATTGTAGAAAAATTAAAATCATCAGGTTTCATATTAAATTTTTTGATAAATTCATTTATTTTATTCATGATTTTATTTGCGCTAATTTTTTTAGTTCTTGAAACACCCACACTATTTAAAGTTTGATCTACTTCAATTATTGTTGATAAATTAAATGAATTCATTATTGCTTTTTTAACACCTTTTAAACGTCCTGATTTAATAAATGTTTTAAGTTCCATCGGAACAATATAACCAATTATTCTGTCATTGAATCAAATTAAGAATTTAAAAATATCTTCTATTGAATTTGATTCTTCTTCATAACGTTTTTTTATTTCTTTAGCAACAATTAAAAATGATTCTCCAACTAATTTATTATCAAATACATGAATATTTTTATATTTTTTTGATAAATTCAAAATAGAATCATGACTTGAAGAAAGTGATGAATGAATTGGTAAATAGATAACATCATCATAATCTTTAGACAATTTACTCATTTGCTCTTCAACCATAGAAGTTGGAGCTAAAGAAGTTTTGAAATTATTAGAATTTCTAAATTTTTCTACAAATTCATATTTTTCTTTTTCATCATAAAATCCTTCAAATCATTGTTGATCATCAATAAATATTTGAAGTGGTGTTATAAACATTCCTGGATTTTTTTCTAATTCTTCTTTTAAATAACCACAAAATGAAGAAATAACTATTGCAATTTTTTTATTAGATTTCATTGTTAAAAGTTAAAAATGTTAATTTTTAAATTTTTCCTTTTCTTTTTCTTTGTTATTTTCTTTATTATCTTCTTTTTTTATTTCAACTGGTTTAAAAGTAACTTTTTCTTTTTCTATTTTTACATTTGGATTTAACATAACTATTATTTTATCAACTAATAGTTCATTAATTAATGTTGGTTCAATTTGTTCTTTTTTAATCATATGATAAATCATATCTGGTTCTGAACCATATAATTTAGCTAATCTTTGATATTGTCTATTAAAATCTTCATCAGTAGGACTTATTTTTAATTCTTTTGATAAAGTAGAATATAACAATGATTTTTGTACAGATTTAGTTGCTTCTAACATTAATTCTTCTTTAGCTTTTTTATCATTATAACCAGTTAATTCATAGTATTCTTTTTTGCTAATACCTTGAGCTTTTAAATTTTCTTCGAATTTTTTAAATAAAGCTTGAAGTTCTTTAAGAACAATTGTTCTTGGAGCAGGAACTTCATTGTCTTTAATAATTTGTTCTAAAAATTCATTCATAAATTTTTGTCTATTTTTTTCATTTATTTCTCTTTTTGTAAGATTTTCTAAATAATCGTTTAATTCTTTTTCATTTTTTACATCTTTAATGTTTAAGTTTTTAATAAATGTTTCATCTAATTTTTGTTTGTCATTGTATTTAATTTCATGGATTTCAATTTCAAATTCAGCTTCTTTTTCTCTAAAATCTTCTTTGTAATAATCTTTTGGAAATACTACATTAATAGAACCTTTTCAACCTAATTTTTTACCAATTAATTGATCTTCAAATCCTTTTATGAAAGAATTAGAACCAATTTTTAATTCAAAATTTTTAGCTTCTCCACCTTCAAATGGTTCTTTATTCATAAATCCTTTAAAATCAAAAATTATAGTATCACCATATTCTACTTTAGAATTTGGATCTTCTTTTGGTAATAAAAGTGTTCCTCTTGATAATAAGTCATTAATTTGTTTTTCAACAGATTCTTTTATTTCTTTTTCTGTTGGTTCTTCGAATTTGATTTTATAATTTTTAAAATCTTTTAATTTAATTTCTGGAAAAATAGGATATAGGAAAATAATTTCTAATTCATCATCACTTATTTTTTCAACAGAATATGTTGGTGAGTCTAAAACAATATCTTTTTCTCCAATTTCTTTTGCAGCTAATTTTACAGAAGGATTTAATAATTTAGAAATAGCTTCTTCTCAAATTTGAGCTGAAGAAATATATTTTTTAGCAACTTCTACAGGTACTTTACCTTGTCTATATCCTTTAACTTTAACTGTTTTTAATAACTTATCAAACGCTTTTTTTTGTTCTTCTTTTCAAAGTTTTTTCTCAACTGGAACAACAATTTTTAACTCAGCATTTTTTTCATCATAAAATTTTTGAATCTTCATATCCATAAGCGAAACAACACAACCTTTCTCATTTCTAATCAAATTAAATAAAATTATTAAATGTTAATGTTAATTATAACATTAAACAATAAAAGTTTTATTTTCCATTAATTGTTTCAAAAATTTTCTCTTCTTCTTTATTTAATGAATTTTGATCTAAATTACCAATCATTATATTTGCAATTTTTATAAAAATAAAACTAACATCTTCATAAGCAAAAAACAATGATTGTGGAAATAAATTCATTAAATAAAGAAAAAATATTTTTTGCGATATTTCAATAATTGAAGGATTATCAACTTTAGTTTTTTTAATTTTGTAAATATTTTTTAATGAATATTCTGTTTCAAAAATAGTTTTATTTTTAAATGGATTTATTTTTAAATTATTGATTTGAAAATCATAATTTATTTCATGAGTTACTAAGCAATTGTAAATTAAAGATTTGATTTTATTATCTAAATCATTGAAATTAAGAATCATTTCAATTTGTTTTTCAAATCCTTTTTAATCATATTGATCAAATAAACTAGCAATTGATATTAAAAAATCTAAATCATAATTTTTATAATTATTCAATATTAATAATATTTCATCACGGGAAAAATAGCTATTTTTCTTTGTTTGCTTTTCATCATCGTCATCATTTAAAAGATTGTAATAGTAATAAATTTTATCTTCATATATTTTAGGTATATATGGTAAAGATAATTCATCTTTAATAAGTTTAAGAGCTTCTTGATTTTCTTTTTTAGAAATTAATTGTTCAATTTTTTCAATCAATTCTTCATAATAGTTTTTTGACATAATTCAAATTATACATTTAATAAAAAAGAAGAATAAAAAACTTGACCAATTGTCAAGTTTTATAATAATAAAAAGATTTTAATATTTTTTTCCTTAAAAAATAATTATCAACTCTTCGGAAACATCGATTTAATAATTTATTTTAAAAAGAAAGGAATATCATCATCTTCTTCGGATTCATCTATACTAATAATAAAATCTTCTTGATCTTTATCATCGATATCAATATTAAGATTGTTTAGTTCTAATTCTCCAGTTAAATAACCACTTAATTCATTTTCTAGAGTATTTCCAATATTAATTAAAATTTCTTGAGAATTTTGAATAGATTTATTTTTGTTATCTATTATTTTAATATTTGGCTTCTGTTCAAAAGTTGGATCATTTTTATTTTCTTTTTCAAAAGTCGCAATTACTGAAAGTTGTATTTCATTTACAAATTCTTTATTAACATCAAAACTAAAAAAGATTTTTAAATTATCTTGTTTTAAATTTGATTTAAAAAGTTCAATAATTTCATTTATTTCTTTCATTGTAACTGTTGGATCACCAATAATATTTAATGCAATATGTGTTGAATTAGTAATCGTTTTATCTATTATTTTAGATTCAAAAGTTTTATTAACAGCTCTAATTATTTTATTTTTCCCCAAACCATTTCCAAAACCTATATAAGATTCACCTTTATTTTTTAGTAATGAAATTAAATCATTTGTAGAAATATTGATGATTGATTTATCAAATATAAAATTTAGAAATGTTTTAATACAATTTTTTGAATAATTGTTTGTTAATTTTATAGCATCCAATGCAGCAATATCAGGATAATTATTAATTAATTTATTGTTTGATACAACAATTAATGTATCAACCACTTCCTTTAATTCTTTTAATCCTTCTTGAGCATTTTTTTCTTTAGAAGTACCTTCATAAGAAAATGGAGTTGATATTATAGCAACTGTTATAATACCCATATCTTTAGCTATTTTTGCTATTAAAGGTAAGGCATATGTTCCAGTTAAACCACCAAATCCAGATGTTAAAATTAATATTTTGGAATTGATTAATTTTTCTTTAATATTATCTATTGAATTAGTAACTGCATATTTACTAATCAATGGATCATTAATAGAAACTTTTAAATCGCTAATTTCACTGTTTAAAAATAAAGTTGAATTTTTATCAAATTTTTCTAATAATTTTTTATTTGTATCAGCATATATGAAATCAACATTATTGTATTTTTCTTTTTCAAGAATATTTTCAACAATGGTATTTCCCGCTTTACCAATACCCATAACAATTATTTTCATTTTGAACAATTCACCTTTCTAATTAAATTAGTTTAAGCATAGTATTTTAAAATTTCTTTTTGTTGTTTATTAAAGTTTTTTTGTTTAATTTTATAATTCTTATTATTTAAATTAGCATTATTTGCTTCTATATTATGATAATAAAAATCATTTGAATTAATTTTACTATCAACAATTTGATTATATGTTAAATAATTATTAATACTTATAAAATTTTTATTCCAAGAATTTATTGTATAAAAATTGTTATTTATTGAAGAGATATTAATTTTTTGGAAATATTTAGAACAATAATCTTCAACACCATTGATTCTTAATAGATCTCCAACAAATTTTAATTCAGGTTTTAAAGTGAAATTATTTTTTATTTTTGAAATAATTATTTCATTTGCTTCTTTTGAAATTGTTTTTAAAAATGATTTAATAGTTTTTGATATATCTATTCTTCTTATATATTTTGAATTACTATCAAAAATATTATTTGATGAATAGACAATATCTAAATCACTTTCAGAATTATTTCATACTTTTCCATAACAAAAAATTAAGTCTTTAGCTTCTTGAATTGAAATGCTAAAATCTTTTGATATTTTTTCAATTAAATTTTTAAATGAATATTTTAAAGTATCAATTTTAATAACTATATCATTAACAGTTGAAGCTAAAATTGTTTTATCATTTTTAAAACATAAGACAAAATTAATTTTATTTGATTTAATATGACTTAAGTTTTCATAGATTGAAATTTGACTTTCAAGCATAAATTTATTAACTTCTAAATTTAATAATTTAAAAAAGTTGATTAATTTTTGATACTTATTTTTATTCATGTATCTAATTGAAAACATAATCTCTATTTTTTCTAATTTTTTATTAATTGGAAAAACAGAAGATTCTTTTTCATTTTTTGAACCATTTTCTAAATAAATGAATTTAAAAGGAACAATTGATATTAACTGTTGATCAACATTTTTTTCTTCTAATTTTTTAGTCATTGAATTTACAATTTTGTGACAATCATTAGAATTTAATATTGTTTCAGCATTGTAATAACTAATTGTTTCTTTAATAATAACTTCATTGAATTCGAATTTATTAAAGTTCATGAAATCGTCTAGAATAATGTTTATTTTTTTTACTTTAAATCCAACTTTTCTTTGAATATTTTCTAAAATATTTTTAATTTTTTCTTTACCAATATTTTCATCTATTCAATTATTAGCTAAATTTATTTTTTCTTCATGGATAATAAAATTTTCTTTATCTTGATTATAAGTTGCAATAAAATTAATGTTATCTAAACTTACAATAACGATTATGTCAATTTTATTGTCCATAACTAATCTTCCTTTATTTTTTTTAAAATTCTTAATTTAGCACTTCTTGATCTTTTATTAAATTCAATTTCATTTTTTGAAGGTTTTAAGGTTTTTACAATGAATTTTTTTTCTTCTTGAACTGGTATTTTGGGATTTATTTTTGATTTTGTTAAATCTCCAAAAAAATTTTTAACAATCTTATCTTCAAGAGAATGGAAAGTTATTATTGCCAATATTCCATCCTTTTTTAAAAATTCAATCGAATCTCTTAGAACAGTATCAATTGATTCAAACTCATTATTAACTGCTATTCTTATTGCTTGAAAAACAGTTTTAGCTGGATTTTTTAAGCTAACAATTTTAGCAGGTAAACTACTTTTAATAACGTCAACCAATTCAAATGTTGTGTTAATAGGTCTATTTTTTACAATGGCATTCGCGATCTTTTTAGGCATCTTAACATCTGCGTAATTGATAAAAATATTTATTAATTCATCAACATTTCATTCATTAACTATATTTCAAGCCTTTAGAGATTGAGATTGATCCATTCTCATATCTAGAAAACCGTTTTTATTGTAAGAAAAACCTCGATTTGCATTGTCTATTTGTGGACTTGAAACACCTAAATCAGCAATAATACCATCAACTTTATTAATTCCGTATTTTTTTAATTCATTTTTAAAATTTTTAAAGTCTGAATGAATCAAAATGAAATTATTATTGATTTTTTGAAGACGACTTCGAGATTCTTCGATAGCAATTATGTCTTTGTCAAAACCAATTAGTTTTCCGTCTTTGATATTATTCAATATTTCTTTTGAATGTCCTGCTCTACCAAGAGTTAAATCTACATATATTCCATTTTGTTTAATTTCAAGTGATTCAATCACTTCGTTTAACATAACTGGAATATGCATTACAATTTAAATCCTTTTTTAAGCATTTGTTCTGTAAGAGTATCAATAGTTGTTTCATCTTCGAAAATTTTTAATTCATTTTCCAAGTTTTCTGAAGCTCATATTTCTATGATTCTTCCCATTCCAACAAATGTAACAGTTGTTTTGACAGCAATAGCTTTTAAGAAATTTTCTGGAATTAAGAATCTTCCCACTTTATCGATCTCAACTTTTATACTTTGAGACATAATGAACCTTTTATATTTTTGAACGATTGGATCTAATTGGTTATTTTGATCAATTCGGTCAACAAAGTTCTCAAATTCGTCAATAGTTCTTATTTCCAATTTTTTTCCCACTGATAAAGTTAAGTAAAAAACATTTCCAAGAGAATTTTTTATATTTGATGGCAATACAATTCTATTTTTAGAATCAATATTACGTTCAAATTGTCCTGTAAACATTTTTTCCCACTTTCTACCACTGTCTCCCAAATTATAGAACATTTTTCGTTTTTTATTTTAAAAAAATATTTTTTTTAATTTAATTTAGTTAAGCTAGAATGGGTTAAAAACAAATAAAAAAAGTAATAAACCTAAAAATTTATTACTTTTTTTGCTTATTTTTTCTTTAAATTTAGTTTATTTTTTATTCTTTAAATGTGACTTTTTGTTTTTTCTTCTTAAATCTTCTGTAAATAAATGATCAAGAAAGTAAATTTAATAGCGGAATTGGTGAAAAAGCAACATTGAAAATCATGAATATAAAAGATTGTCTTGTTGATTTTTCAAGTCTTCCATTTCTCAATATAAAAAATATTGAAGAAAGAACCATTTTTACTAATAAAGGAACTATTATTAGTAAAACAACTGCCAATACAATTAAGAAAATAATTGCTTTTGATTTTAATAAATTAGGCACTTCATCTTTTATTATTTCTGTAATGTTTTTTGTGTTATTCATTAAATCGTATAGGACTGTACCAAAATTAATATTAAATCAACTTTGAGATATTTTATTAACATTATTAATTGAATCACCAACTTTTGTAATTGAATTTACAAAAAGATTACCTTTTTCAGTTAATGTAAGACCCATTGTTGGTGCTTCATTTTGTAAAATATCTTTTATTTTATTTATCAATCCATCTGTAGATAGTATGATGTCCTTATTTTTTGGATTATTTATATAGTCGTAATATTCATTAAATGATGTTTGAATTTTAAGAGCTAAATTTTGAATATCATTTTGATCACCTGGATTCACTTTAAAAAACTCATTTAAAGTTTTTTCTACATTATCGAGTTGTATCTTTTGTAAATCACCAAAAGAATCATTTAGAATTTTAATTCCATTTGATGTATTTTTAACTTCTTTTAAACTAGGATCGATTATTTTTACTCATAACATTAAGAAGCAAACAATAAATATTGCTACTAATATTAAATATGCAAATGATCAAATCAGATTCTTTCTTATAGTTCTTACAACTTTATATTCTCTTGCAACTTGACTCATAATTACCAATTATATTACTAAAAAGGATTTTAAACAATTTTAAAATTTTTTTCAAAAACCAACAATTTTGATTTGTTAATTTTTTATTTTTTATAACTTAAATTATTTTTTAAAATAAAATAATATTTTAATAACATAATTTATGAACAAAATTAGATAGGAAATTGATATGAAAAAGCCAGTAGTTTTATGTGTAATTGATGGATTAGGATTAAGAGACGAAATTCAAGGTAATGGTTTCAAACAAGCAAATACACCAACATTTGATGATTTATTTAAAAATTATCCAAATTCTATAATTCAAGCATCAGGAGAATATGTAGGATTACCTAAAGGGCAAATGGGTAATTCAGAAGTAGGGCATTTAAATATTGGAGCTGGTGAAGTTGTTTATACAGGATTATCTTTAATTGGAAAAGAAATTTTAGATGGTAAGTTTAAATCTAACAAATACTTCAAAGAAGTTTTTGAAGATGTTAAAAAAAATAATTCAACATTACATTTAATGGGATTACTTTCTCCAGGAGGTGTGCACTCTTTAGAAGAACATTTATTTTTATTAATAGATGCTGCATATGAAAATGGAGTTAAAAATGTTTCAGTTCATGTATTTGGAGATGGTCGTGATGTTGCTCCAAAATCAATAATTCCTTCACTTAAAAAATTAGAAGATCAATTAAAAAAATATAATTATAATTTAGCTTCAATTTCAGGAAGATTTTATTCTATGGATAGAGATAAAATGTTTGATAGAAATGAAAAGGCTTATCAAGCAATTTTAGGTAAATCAAATTCTAATTTTGAATCAGGTGTAGATTATGTTGAAAAGCAATATTTGGAAAATATAACAGATGAATTTTTAGTTCCTGCAATTAATAAAAAAGCAAATTTTGTAAAAGATGGAGATTCAATAATTTTTTTCAATTTTAGACCAGATCGTGCAAGACAATTAACTCATTTATT
>JAFWJI010000040.1 GCA_017511585.1 Mycoplasmataceae bacterium | reverse complement strand
TTTTCTTTAGAGTTGTTTTGTGTTTTTTATTTGGTTGAAATTATAAATATTCTGCAAAAGTTGATTATCCTAAATTAACAAATTCTCCCTTTTTAATGAAGTTAAATAAATTAGATATTGATACAAAGGGTTCTACTTCTGAAGAAATAGCAATATGAAAAGCATCTTTGACAATTAGACATAAATTTTTACATAAAACACCAAAAAAACCAATTTATTATTGACACGGAAGTCAAGATATAATGGCTAGTCAAAAATTAATAAATAAAATAATGAAAAAAAACAAAGTTAGTGTTGAAATTATTCCAGATGCCAAACATATTTTGATGTTTGAAAAAAACGCTTATTTAATTTATGATAAAATTTTGGAGATTATTAAATATTAGATATTTTTTGTAATTATGATTTCAAACAAATTTATTTCTAAAGATAAAATTAATATTAAAGTTGTTTTGCATTCAGATTCTAATAAAGAGTTGTTTGAAAATATATTTAATTACATTAAAGAATATTTAAATATTAAAGTTGTTTTTATTGAAGAAAAAGATATTTTAAATAATACAGATCAATTAATTACTAATGAAGTTATTGATTTTTATTTTATAGATTTTTTAAAAGAATATGAATATATTTTTTCATGAAATTTTTATTCTAAAATACATAAATTAAATAGTGATTTTAAATTAGTTTTATTTAAAAAAGATATTGAATCAAATGATGTTAAATATTTTAAAAATGGTGCAGATGACATTATTTATACAAATAAAAAATATTATCCTCAATATGAAGATTATATAAAGTGAAAAATATTTTCTCTTTTAAGAAGAAAGTGAAATGTTTATCATAGTAAATTAGTTTTAATTCGAAATGGTTTTGTTATTGATTTAATAAAAAGAAAAGTTATAAAAAACAATGTTGATATGTCGATTACAAAAAAAGAATTTGAAGTTTTATCAATACTAGTAGAAGAGTTTCATAATGAAAATAAATTTTGTTCTAAAAATATACTTTTTAAGAAAATATATGGAGTAGATAACAATATGAATTCTAGAGTTATTGATCAAATTATTTTTAGATTAAAAAAGAAATTTGGTAGTAATTTTTTTGAAATTAATAATAAGGGAATTAAAATTTCTTAACTTTGGTCACCTATTTGTGAAATGGCGAGGGTTAGAGGAATCGAACCCCTACAAGCAGGTTTGGAATCTGCAGTACTACCTTTATACTAAACCCTCATTTATTTAATTTAAAAAATTATAAAAAAAATTTTTTTTGTTGTAAAATTATTCTTGAGTGGTCATAGCAAAGGGGATCACCTGAATCCATTCCGAACTCAGTAGTTAAGCCCTTTAACGCCGACAATACCAGAAATGGGAAGATAGGAAGCTGCTCTTTTTTTTATTTCTTTAATTAAATGTTGTGCTTTTATTATGAATTTTACTTTAAAAATAAAACAAGAATTAATTAATAAAAAAATGAATAAAGAAGAGATTCTATCTTTTGTAAATGGTATGCTTTGTACTCATATTTTAAATCCGCAAGATCATGATGTTAAATTAAGAATATTAAATATTGAAATTTTTAATTTTTTATTAGATTGTTTAGAAAAATTAAAATGACAATATTTAGTTAATAAAAACACAATTTTTATACCTTATAAATATTTTCAAAGAATAAAACCTAAATATGCAAATATTTATCTTGCAGGTATTTTTTTATCTTCTGGTTCTATTTCGAATTTAAATTCTTCTTCGTATCATTTAGAAATAAGTTTTAAAAATCCAGAATTATGAATAGAGATTATGGAATTTGCAAAGAAAAATATTCAATTTAATAAAATACAAAATAAAAAAAATTTTATTCTTTATTTGAAAAAAAATGAATTGATTTCAGATTTTTTACAAATCATAGGGGCTAGTAATTCTTATTTTAGTTTTATTGATTCTATTATTGAAAGAGATTTTAAAAATCAAATAACTAGAATTTTTAATTTAGATATTCATAATCAAAATAAATTAGTAAATTCAAATCAAATTTTTTTGGAACATTTAAACTTTATTAAAGATAATAATTTAGAAAATAAATTTACCAAAGAACAACTATTATTTTTTCAATTTAAAAAACAAAATCCATTTTTATCTTTGCAACAATTAAGTGAAGAGTTTTTTAAAAAAAACAATGTAGATAAAACAAAAAGCGGATTAAATCATTGACTAATTAAATTAAGAAAAATATGTGATGAATACAATAAGAAGAAATAATTTAAATTAATTAAGGTTAAATAATTTTGATTATTCGAACTCATCAATTATATATTATTTTTATAAAATAATATTAAAAAACAATTTATTAAAAATTTCAATATAATTACCATTTATAAAATTTGTTATTAGTTTTTCATCTAAGTAAATTGTGTTCTCATTATCTATTTCATCTATACTTGTAAATATAACTTTTATTTTACTATTTGAAAAACTTTTGGCAATATCATCTATAATTATTTTTATAGTATCATAATCAAATAAATGATTTTTACCTAGAGCATGATTTTTAATTAAAATCATGCTTAGTTCTATATTAGGTTTATCTACTGCATTCTTAATATAATTATTAATTAAATCAAACTCTAGAGTGGTTACTTCGTTTCCATTTTTTAATTTTTCTATCAAAGGCCTAACAATTTCATTAAATTTATTTTTATAATCAGATTGTTCCATAA
>JAFWJI010000039.1 GCA_017511585.1 Mycoplasmataceae bacterium | reverse complement strand
TAACTACTCAAGATTCAAATGCAAATGATGCTAAAGGTACTTTAACTTTAGAAGTAACAATTAAAAATAACAAAGCTTGAAAAGATGGAGTAAAAGAAGATAATAAAAAGTTTAATTTAAAACTAACAGGATTTAAAATTCAAGCTCCAACAAAAATTGCTAATTTTGAAATTAAAGACTTAAAAAAAGATACTTTTTCTAAACATTATGCTACTCCATTTGGAAAATGAGATAGCACAACTGCGGCTACAACAACAGAAGGTGAAACTGATGAACAAGCCAATGAAAAATTATTAAAAACAGAATTAGAAAAACATGTTAAAACTATTTTCAACAATGAACCAGAAGATGTAACAATTAAAGAAGTAAAAATTAATAAAGACTATACAATTGGTTCAATTCAAGATGGATATGATGCAGCTCATGGAGCGGTTTATATTGTTGTTACTTTAAATAAATACTATGATGAAAATGGAAAATTAGTTGACATAACTTCAACATCAACAGATGAAAATAAAGGTAAATTTTACTTTAAAGTTACAGGATTTAAAGTTGATGGAAACATGACAACATACTTAGATTATGGAAGTCTTTATGATGATCCAGAATTAAATGCTATTAATTTAAGAGAACCATTAGTTGAAGCGTCTGCTTCAAAACAAACATCATCACCAGAAACTTCAATCAAAATATCAACAATTAAAGCATCTCAATGAAAAGAAAAAATCGATTTTATTAAACAAGAAATTGAAAATAAACTATTATTACAACCAGAAGTTCCAGGATCTTTAATTAAAAATAAAGTTTATGGTGATGATAAATGACATGGAGTAACATCGGCATACACCGCTGCTAGTGATGAAAATTGAGGAATTGAAATAGATACAACTCAACAAGCAATTTTTGATGATGCTAAAGGTACTTTAACTTTAGAAGTAACATTTAAAAATGTTTGATGAAAAAATGGTGTATTTATTAAAGAACATAAAGAAGTTATTAGATTTAGTGGATTTAATAATTGAATTGATGATAAATTACCATTAAATGAAGTAACATACAATCCTTATTTACAAGTTGTTGAAGAAGTAAAAACTGAAGGTACAAAAGAAAAAATTGCTGTTATAAGTAATCCAAAATTTGGAGATGTAGATTTTATTAAATATTTACTTTTTGATTTTTATACAACTAACATGGATAACATTGATCAAATTTTAATAGATGATTATCAATATCCTGCTGAAGGTGACGCGGATCTAATACCAAATCCAGGGTTAGAAGTTGGAATTGAGGAACTTAAAAAAATTGTTCCAGATGTATTAGGGGCTTCTATTAAATTTTCAATTTTAAAAAGTTTAGGAGCTTACCCAGTAGAAGTACCACCTGTATCACAACAAAAATCAACAACTAATGAATCAGATTTCCTATTAGGAATGAATCATACTAACTATTTAGCCGGATTAGAAAAATTTGAAGTAAATAATGATCAAACAACAAGAAATTTAAATACTTTGAAAACCAAAATCAAAGTAACAAATATTAATTGAAATGAAAATGTTGGTGATACATTTAACTTTACTATAGAAATTATTGAAGAAGATACTCCAACAGCCGGAACTAAAAATCAAAATGTTCAAAAATTTAATTTTAAATTAATTGGATTTTTAGGAGCAAATAATACAAAAATCGAACCTCCTATTGAAATTACGGCAACAGCAGCAACTCCGGCTGTTGATGTAAATAGTAATAACGATATTAGTAAAAAAGACTTATTTGATATGAAATGAACAACTCATCAATATTCAGATTCAGAAGGAATTAAAAATCCACAATTCTATGGTCACTATTGATATTCATTAGATATCGTTATTAAAGATACAGTCTCAACTACAAGTTTAATTGATAAAACAACACAAGGATTGTATGACAAAATTAAAAATAATAAATTAAGTGATTTCTACTTACATTTAGATGACACTGATGTAATTGCTTATGATATCGTTAAAGATGAAAAGAAAAAAGAATTGACAGTTAAATTTAAACATGAAAAATGATCTACAATTAGTTCTTTATTAGAACCAAAACCACTTGTAGAAAGAAAACAAACTGAAGAATCACCACAACAACTTTATTTCCATTTAGCAGTTTCTAATTTAGGTTCATTTGATTTTACAAAAATCTTTGTTGCCGATAGTACTGAATCAAGTCTAACTACAGAAACAACTACCCCTACCCCAACACCTCCGGCTCCGGTATTTGATGAGACTAAATTTCCGGTTTTTGAAAGATATAGCAAATCAATTTTTGCAGCTGAATTTGTAAAAGATAATTATGATCAATATGGTTCTATTAAATTAAAAGGATATGATTTACCAATTGATATTGATCAATATGATTTTTGATACAAAGATGAATCAAGTCAAGGATTTAAAGAATTAGACAAATCAAAAGCAAACATTGTTGAAAAATACGAAGCAACAGTTGATGGTAATGGAAAAGTAAATGTTTTTGTTGAAATCCAATTCAATTTAGACGGAGCAGAAAAATTATCTGAAAAAACAAAACTATATGTAAGTCTAAAAAATGATCAAAACAATAAGCATTTAATAAAAATATAATAAATCCAAATATTAAAAACAACTCAAAAGGTTGTTTTTTATTTTTTAATATTAATATTTAAAAATATAAAAATATGTTAAAATTTTGAATAGCAAATATTTAGTTGTTGATTTTTCTTTTTAAGAAAAGGAAAAAAATGAAAAATTCTAACAACACAATTAAAATTTATAATTTAGAAGAAATTGGTACAGATCAATTAATTTGAGATATTGAAAATTCTAAAGATTTTTTTGTTTATGAATTAAATAATGATGATGAAAATGTTGAAATTTTAGTAAAAATAATTAAAGAAAATGATTCATTTTTTTAATTAATAAAATGAATTTAATTTTGATTTATTTTTCTATTAAATATAAAGGTTATTTTTACGAAATATACAACGCTTTAAAAAGGAGAGAATTTGTTCCAATTGAAGAATTGGAAGAAATTGAAAGACAATTAAATAATAAAGAATTAAATGCAATCACAATTATTGATGAAGATTATCCTGAAGAATTAAAACAAATTAATAAGCCACCATTTGTTTTATTTTATAAAGGCAATAAAAAACTATTATTAGAAAATAAATTACTTTTAACTGGCGATTTTTCAAATCCGTATATTGAAAATTTTTTAAATGATTCAATTGATGAAATTTATAAAAAACATATTTTAATTTCAAATTTATCTAAAGGTTTAGATGAAAATATTATTAATTACATTATTGAGCAAAAGAAAAAAATAATATTAATTTCTTCAAATGGTTTAGAAAACCCATATTTTGCAAAAGATATAGAAAATTTACCATTTATTAAAGATAATTTTCTTTTGCTAAGCGAATATCCTAATAATGTAAATATAAATAAAAGAAGATTAATTGAAAGAAATAGAATTTCAATCGGTTTATCTAAAGCATTAATAATAGCTTCTTCTAATAAAGAAAGTAGAATACTATCACTTGTTTCTTTTGCGCTTGATCAAGGGAAAGAAATATTTTGTTATCCTGGAATCCAAACTAAAGAAGATGGAAATAATATTTTAATTCAAGATGGAGCAACTATGATAACTTCAATAAAAGATAAAATATATTAATTCTTTTATTCTAAAGTAGATAAATCTACATTATGATAAACTTCTTGAACATCATCATTATCTTCAAATCTTTCTAATGTAGCAAGAAATTGATCCATATCTTCTTTTTCTAGTTTTACTTTATCAGAAGAAACAAATGTAATTTCAGCTGTTTCAAAATTTGAATATCCAGCTTCTTCTAATTTGCTTTTTACACTATCAAAATTTGATGGATTAACATAAATGTTTATATAATCATCAATAATTTCATAATCATCAGCTCCAGAATCCATAATTATCATTTCTAAATCTTCTTGATTTTCTTTTTTAAATTGCAATTCTAAAACACCTTTTCTTTCAAAATTAAAAGGTATTGATCCTGTTTTACCAATAGTTCCATTAGCTTTTTTGAATAAAAATTGAATATCAGAAGAAACTCTATTGTAATTATCTGACAAACAAATAACTAATAATATAATTCCGTGTCTTAAATTTCCTGAAAAAATTATTTCTTTAAAAGAATCTCCTGAAGATTTACTTGATCCCGAACCCTTTGCAATTGCATTTTCAATATTAGATTTTGGCATAGATTTTGCTTTAGCTTTAGAAACTGCTAGTCTAAGATTTGCATTTGAACTTAAATCTGGCCCACCTTTAGCAGCTGCAACCATAATTTCTTTTGATAATTTTGCAAATAATTTTGCTCTAGCAGCATCTTGGGCACCTTTACGATGTTTGATATTAGCTCACTTTGAATGTCCTGCCATTTTTATTCTCCTAATTAAATACTATAAATATTCATATTATAAAGAATAAAAAATAAAAAAACACACCAATATGGTGTGCATTGCATTTATAAGCCGTGTTCTGTTCTTTTTATTAAATAAAAAGCGTCAATTATTTATCTAAGCATATTTAGTATACTTCCAATTATCAGTTCATTTTCCCTTTAATTGATTCCCCTACCAAAATTTGGGTTTCTAGCTTGTGGAGTTTACCGCGTTTCACCTATTTAAATAGCTCGTCTCTGTGGCACTAGTCGTCTAAGCTTGGATTTATTAGATCCAACACAATCACTACAAACATCTCAGTTTGTGCTAGCACGGACTTTCCTCTACATTTCTGCAGCAATT
>JAFWJI010000038.1 GCA_017511585.1 Mycoplasmataceae bacterium | reverse complement strand
TATTGTTTGTTTTGTTGTTCAACTATTTTTTGTTCTTCTTTTTGTTGTTTTTGTTCTTTTTTTCTTTGTGCTTCTATTCTTTTTGCTTCTTTTTTTCTTCATTTAATAGCTGATTTAGAATTTTCAATATCACTATCTATTTCTGAATCTTTAAATTGATATTGCGGTTTTTTAAAAGCACTTGAAACAATTTTTTCAACTCTTTCTGATAAAGCAACAGTTGTTTGAGTTGCAAAAGAATGAGGGGTAATTTTTTTATGAAAAATAATTTCTACTTTTAAAGTTTCTTTTCTTTCAAAATCTAGAGCACCAACTGAATTATTTATAGTAAAAGGAATTATTGGAATCATTTCTTTTTTTGCAATTTTAAAAGAACCTGGTTTAAATGTTGATATTGTTCCTTCTTTATTTCTTGTTCCTTCAGGAAAAATAACTCCATAAGTTTTATTATTTTTTACAAATTTTGAAAATTGATCCATTGTATCTAAACTTTTTCTGATATTATCACGATCTAAAAAAAATGTATCTATACTATTTAAAATGTTTCTAGTATAACTTTTATATTGTAAAGAATGTTTTGCTATAAAAGTTGGTATTTTATTTAAATCATCTTTTGCTTCACTTTGTGCTTGTAAAGCATAAATTACTGCAAAAGCATCAAAATTATCTTGATGATTACCATACAACATTGCTGGCCCATTATTACCTAAATTTTCATGTCCTTTAACACTAATTTCAACATTAAAATTTTTAATTAAAGAATTTATTTTTCTTACTAAATAATCATTTCTAAAATATAAAGAATATTTTTGAGGATCAAAAAAAGATTTTTTAAAATATTTTTTTGCTTTTCTAGAAATGAAAAAAATTTTTAACTTGATCATTAGTTTTAACATTTTAATCCTCCAATCACAAACGCAATAACATATTCATTTTCTTTAGAAGTACTAATTTTAAAATCTTGAAACTCAAAAACACCTTTTGAATTTCTTTTAATATTTATTTTTTTAAAATCATGAAAATCATTATTTGCTTTAAAAATAGCTTCTTTAATCGATCAACGTTGAGCTAAATATAATTCTTTATTTTCAATATTTTGTCATTCTAAAAATTCATCATCAGATAAAACTTTTTGAACAAAATTCAATTTTTTATTTTTAAATCTTTTAATTGAAGTTAAATCAATTCCAATCATAATGAAAAAATTATAAATGTTTTTTATTTTATTATTTTTAATTAGATATTAAAAATTATTTAAGACCAAATGCTTTTTTAATATTTAATAAATTTTCATTTGCTATTTTAGAAGCTCTTTCTTTTCCTATTTTAGAAATAGTTTCTATTTGTTCTAAAGTTTTTTTATATTTTTTTTGAATTGATTCTAAAAAGTTTTTAACCAATATACCAACTTCTTCTTTTAAATCTTTATAGTTTTTATTTTTAAAATGTTGCTCTGCTTCTTCAAGTGTTATATCTTTTAAAGAAGCAAAAATTGTTAATAAATTTAAAATTCCTGGTTTATCTTCTGAAATATATATTTTATTTTCTCCATCTGTTACTGCTTTTTGAATTTTTTTATAAGCTTTTTCTGGATCATCTAATAAATAAATTGAACTATTTTCATTTTTATCTGATTTTGACATTTTTAAAAAAGGATCTTGTAATGATTTTATTTTTGAACCAATTTTAGAAATCAAAGGCTTTGGTTCATTGAAATTAAGATTGTATTTTTTATTTAATCTTTTTACTAATTTTTGACAAAGTTCTAAATGTTGTTTTTGATCTATTCCAACAGAAACATATGTTGGATTATATAAGATAATATCTGCTGACATTAATGAAGGATAAACAAATAAACCTACTGGTATTGTTTCTGTACCATTTTCTTGTTTTACAATATTTTGAGTTTTATCTTTAAATTGGGTCATTCTTGATAATTCGCCCATATTTGTAATTGAAGTAATTATTCAATTTAATTCACTATGAGCACTAATATCTGATTGAAAAAATAATGTTACTTTTTCAGGATCTAATCCACAAGCTAAATAAAGGGCAAAAATATCTTTTTTATTTTTTCTTAATTGTTCAGGATCAATATAAGTAGTTAAAGCATGTAAATCGGCAACAAAAATAAACAAATCATATTGATCTTGCAAATTAATAAGATTTTTAATAGCGCCAATATAATTTCCTAAAGTTAATTTTCCAGTAGCTGTTATTCCAGTAACAATCTTTTGTTTCATAATAATTTAATTATAACTAAGATATTAATAAATTTAGTATCTCAAAGGATTTAAATCAAAAAATATTATTTAAATTTTATATTTAAAAAATTAACTATATTTAATGTATTTATCAAATTCTTCTTGATTTATTTTTAATAAAAACTTTTCAATTAAATCGGCAGCTGCTACTAAATCTTTTAAACTACATACACCTAGTGGTGAATGTAAATATCTTTGTGGTAAAGATATTGTTATTGTTGCAACTCCATCATTTCCATATTGCAATTCTGCTGCATCTGTTCCGCCACCTTGTGCAACATATTTATAAACAGGTATATTATGTTCTTTTGCTAAAGAAACTAGATAATTAATTAATTTAGGATCCATTAAAGTGCCCATATCTTTTATTCTTAAAGCAGCACCTTTTGATAATTCTTGTGTTCCTGAAATACATTGATAAGTATCATGAGAAGCACAAGTATCTAATGCAATAGCAATATTTGGTTTGATTTGTTGAACTGATGTTTTAGCACCTCTTGTACCAACTTCTTCTTGAACTGTACCAACAAAATAAACTTGTGAATTTAATTTTACATTTTTAACCCTATTTATAACTTCATCTAAAACAGCTACACCTGCTCTATTATCCATTGCTTTTCCAACAACAAATTCATCATTCATTAAAAATGTTTCGCCACTTAAACAAACTTTTGAACCAACTTCTACAAAATTATCTTCTGCTTCTTGTTTTGATTTAAAACCACAATCAACATACAAGTCTTTTAATTCAGGAACTTTATTTCTTTTTTCTAATTCCAAAATATGAATTGATGTATGTCCAAAAACACCGAAAAATTTTTCGCCTTTTTCATTATAAACAACTGCTTTAGAACCAATTACAGTTAAAGGTCATATTCCGCCAATCATACTTAATCTTAATTGTCCTTTTTCAGTTATATCTTGAACAATAAATCCAACTTCATCCATATGAGCTGCAATTTGAATAATAGGACCTTCTGTTGGTTTATGTTTTTGACTAAAAATAATAGAACCCATACCATCTCTTGTATATTCGATATTGTCATTAAGAACTGATTTTTTCATCTCTTCTACAACCATTTCTTCATGTCTTGAAATACCATCTATTGCACAATATTTTTTAACTTTTTCATACATTTGAGAAAATTTATTTTCCATATAATCAAATCTCCTAAAAATACTAAAACAAAAATCTATTTTTATAAAAATAGAATAATTATAATAAACCTTTAAATTATATTTTTAAAAACAACATGTTAGAACTAATTATTTCCTTTAATGTATTCAATATATTCTTTTAAATACTTTTTAACAAGTTCTAATTTTTCTAATTTTATTTTTTTAAATTTTTGTATTTCGTCAGTTTCTATAAATTCTTCTTTTATTTTTTTTAATTCTCCATTTTCATTCCAATAAAAAAATTTACTATCATACCAATTATGAATATTTTTAGAAAGGGGTAAAAAATTATTTGTATCATAAATTTGTTCTAATATTTTTTTATCTTTTGTTTTTGAATTTAAATATTGTTCTTTAATTAATCAAACTGGTTTGATGTGAGCTCTATCAAATGTATGATTA
Source organism: Mycoplasmataceae bacterium (assembly GCA_017511585.1). Classification (GTDB taxonomy): domain Bacteria; phylum Bacillota_I; class Bacilli_A; order Mycoplasmatales; family Metamycoplasmataceae; genus UBA710. The sequence continues at coordinate 2,258 of JAFWJI010000038.1, read as the reverse complement.
ATTTCATCAAAATTAATTCCAAAATATTGTTGATATAAAAAATGTCCAAATTCTAAATTATTTTCATTATTATTTTTTTGATAATTAATATTTTGTGTAAATTTATTTCTATATTTATCTATTAAAGATATTAATTCTCAATATTCTTGTTTATCTTCTTTTATTTCTTCTTCTAATTCTTTAAATAATTTTTTTCAATTACCATTTTTACTACGATATTTAAAATCAAAAAGATATCTTTCAATTGTTTTATTATTTAATAATCAATTATCAAAATCAATAATTTTTTCTTTATTTTCTCAAAAATATTTTCAAATAGACTTATAACTTATTGATTCTAAATCATATTTTTTGTTAATTTGTTTACTAAAATTTAAACATTGAAATAAAAAACCAAAAGAAAATTCTTCTTCATTATATTTTGTTCAAAATGTTCCTGTTCCTTTACCTTGTCCACTTGGATTGGAACCTGTTATAACATATTCAATATTTTGAAATGTAATATCTCTTCAATCATCATATAAAAGATAATTATTTAATTTGTCCAAATCTTTTCTATCTATTAAAATTTTATTTTTTATTCCACTACCAAATTCATGTTTTAGTCCTAAAACTTCAATTATTTGCTTTCTTTTTTGAAGTTTTATTGAATTATTATTTTCATGACTTTTTGTTGTTTTTGTTTTTATATATAACTTATTAAATTGAATTTTATAATCATGAATAAAATTCTTTTCATCTATTAAAATGAAATATGTCAATTCATTTTCTATTTCATTAGTACCACTATAAACATTCATTTTAACAAGTGAGAAATTATAATCTTGAACATTAAATTTATTTTTTCTTTTTTTCATTTAAAACCTCAATGTTTTATAAATTTCTTCTAAAACATTAACGACGATCGAATTTCCAAAAAGATAAATAATTTTATTTTCTGAAAGATTTGTTTTTTTAATATTTTGATAATCTTTTTCACTAAATCCCATATATAAAGAACATTCTTTAGGACTTAATCTTCTTATTTTATTATTAGTTAAAATCTTGATTCTACTATTTGCTCCTGATGCTGTTAAAGTTGGTCCATTATAATTTGGATCATAAATAAAAGCTTCAGACGAAAAATTTGTGTAATTAATTAATCTAGACTTATTTATATTTGATTTAGTTAACTTAAATTCTGTTTTACTATATTTATCTAATAAAGGTAAAAAATATTTTTTGTCTACATTAAAATCTAAAATTTTATTTAAAGGTATTTTTTTGTTTGCAATTTTTTCTAAATTTTGAAATTGGAAATTAATTTCTTTTTTTCAATCTTTTCTAACTGAAAGACAATAAGCACGTTCTCTATTTTGACATGAATTAAAATTTGAAGAATTTAAAATATATATTTTTGTTTCATAATTTAAATCTTCTAAAACTCGAATTCATTTTTCAAGTTGTTTTATATTGTTTTTATTAATTATTTGGGGAACGTTTTCTAAAATCAAATACTTTGGCATTTCTTTTTGATTTCAATTAGAATTCATATCTTTTAATAATCTTTCCACTTCTCAAAGAAGACTGCTTTTTGTTCCTGAATTTTTATTCATTCCTTTTTGTTTTCCTTGATTTGATAAATCTTGACAAGGGAAAGAATAAGTAAAAATATCGATATTTTTTGATATTTCATCATATTGAGTTTTACTAATATCAAAAGTATTAGAAAATTCTTTATATGATCTTTCTATATATTCTTGATATTGCGAATAAATAAATGATTTTCTTTTTGAATTTACAGGTTTTTTTGAATCTAAGCTAAAATTTTTTTCTAATATTTTTTGTCGCTCTTTTTCACTAATAGGTTTGAAAAATGTTTTTTTAGAATGAATTTCTATGTAAGAACAAATAGCAGGAATAAATCACTCAATTATTCCAACAACTTTTATTTTTCAATTCATTATTTTTGCAACATTTTTTAAAGCTTTATGTTGTGCTCCTATACCAGCAAAGGCTTCGAAAAGTTTTATTTCTTTTTTAAAAGAAAAATCATCATTTTCATTAATTTTCATTAATGGAACAATGGATATTAATGAAAAAAGAGTTAGAATTTAGTCTATTTTTTGATTAAAATAATAAAAATGTTTTTATCTTCTACGAAGAAGCAATATTGTATAATATTGAAAATTAAAAGGTTAAATAATGAATATTAATGAAAATAATGATTTTTCTTTTAAAAAAGAAATAAAACTTTTCGAAGCCTTTGCTGGTATAGG
>JAFWJI010000037.1 GCA_017511585.1 Mycoplasmataceae bacterium | reverse complement strand
TATAATCGTGCTTTAATTAAAGAATCAAATGTGATTTTGGAATTAAAAGATAATTCTTCTTTTATTTTTAGAGGAAAATTAGATGAATATGAAGAAAAAATGGGATATTAGTTTTGTGATAAAATATAGTAGTCCAATTTATTAGATTGCTTTTTGTAGATTCTTGTTTATATTTATAAAAAATAAATAAGGAGTAATTTATGAAAAACGATAATTTTTTAGGTTTTAAAAAGCTTGATTTAGAAGAACAAATGTCTATTTCGGCAGGAACATCAACTTCTTTGATTAATTCTATTTTAAAAATTGCAACTACTGGTCTTTCTAGTGCAGTAGATATATCAGATAGCATATCGGATACTGTTATTAAAAATAAAATAATTTCTAAAATGGATGAGGTTCAAAAAGGAGAAGTTGAACTAAATAAAAATGGAATAAGACTTAAATGAGATAGTTTATCTTCTAATATAAATCCAACTAAAATAATTTTTTAATCATTTTGAAACATTTTATCTCTAACATTTTCACCACTAAGTTCAATTTGATTTGTTAAAGAATTAATTTTATCAATTAATCTTTCAACTTTTATTGAATCTAATTCTTTTGATTTTAATCAATATTTTTTTAAATTTAATAAAGAAAAAATAGAAGAAAAGCATACAATTTTTTCTTCATTATATCTATATGTAAAAATAGGGTATAAAATTGAAAATAAAAATCAATTACTTTGTTTTTCGTTGCCAATATCATCGATAATCAAAACATCAACATTTTTCAATTTGTCAATAATATAAGAATTTAAATCATTATTTTTTTCAACATTTTTTTTCATATAATCATACAATTCAGATGAATTTACAAAAATAACAGATTTTTCTTTATTAATAGAATAATTAGCTAAAGTCATTAAAAAATAAGTTTTACCAACTCCAAAACCACCATATAGATAAATGCCTTTAGTGTAAATATTATCTTTTATAAACAATTTGATATAGTTTTTTGCTAATCAATTCAACGCTTTTAACCGATCATTTTTTTCTAAATTTTTAATTTCTCAATAAAAAATATTTTTATCTAATTTTGTTTTTTCTTTTTTATTTTTATCAGATTTATTTTCAAAAATTAATGATTCATTTAATTTTGTTATTTCATCTAATATATGAAATTGCTTTCTTTTCAATTCTTCTTTTAATTTTGAATTAGGAACTGAAATAGCCATTATAGTATTTTCATCATAAATTTCAACTTTAGTAATATATTCTAAATTTTCATGATTTTTTTGTTCTTCAATAATTTTTAAAAAAATATCATATCCTGATTCAATTTGCGCATAATTTAAATTTAATTTTTTGATTATTTTTGTTATATGTTCATTTTCTAAAATTTTATTTTTTATTTGATCAAATTTATTCATAATTTATTTAAATTAAAAAAAATCCTTTATTTCTTCATCTTCAAATATTTCTTCAATATTTATTTCTTGAGTTGTTGTTATTGATTCATCATCTTTTACAATTAATAATTCATTTTTAGATATTGAATTTTTCATATTTCTATTTCTCATTTTGTTCTTTTTATTATATTTAAAATTTTCTACTATTGAAATTTCGTGTTTAACATCATTAAAACTAATAATTGATCTATAATGGAAATCTTCAGCTATTTTAATAATATAGGGACAAATTATTGCATCATTAAATTTAACACTAAAATCAATTAATAGGTTAATAACAGAATCAGAAAAACCCATTTTAGATATTGAATTAATCATTAAAGTTTCATAATAAGAAGGACTTCTTTTTATCAAGTATTTTATAAAGTAAGAAGAAGGTAATTTTTCAACATTTTCTTCATGAGTTTCAAATTTATCTACAACTAAATCAGCAGTTTGATAAAAATCACCATCTTCATAAGAAATATTTTCTTCAAAAATATTTGCAAAAACATCTTGGTATTTTTTAGATATATTTTTATAATCAATTTTGTTTACAAAAGGTTGTTTTTTTTCAAAATAAATATTGTCATACATTTTTTGACCAATTATTTTTATAAGATGAGATTTTAGTAAAGGATTTTTATCAAAGTCTTTAATATCATTTGGCTTTGATAAATTAAAGATGAAAGAATTATCATTATTTTTTTTGAATGTATTAATTAAACCTAAAGCTTCTAATTTTTCAAGAGATTCTTGGAAAATTACAGTATCCATTCCTAATTGGATTGCAATCTCTTCAAAATTAAATAGTTTTTTATATTTATTTTCAGATATATCAGATAAATACTCATAAATAATAATTGAATTTGCTCCAGCTATTGGACAATACAATCTTCTAAGATTTTTGAAATCTTCTAAAGTTAAAAATATAGGAAATTCTATAAAAAATACTTTTTTATCCATATATAAATCCCCTATTTTTTTGTCACTTTAAAAACTCGATACCTTCTCATTTTATCAATTATTTTTTTTACTAAATAAAAAAATATAAAAAAGATTTTTTCTTAACATTTTTTTTAGGTTTTACCCCATATTAAGTTGAAAAAAATATATGAAAATTA
>JAFWJI010000036.1 GCA_017511585.1 Mycoplasmataceae bacterium | reverse complement strand
TATATCTAAAATAATATTTCTAACACTAAATGGAGAAATTTTTGATAACTTTTCTTTTAATTTAGTATGCAAATTAGAAATTGATTTAATTTTTTCTTCAATTTCTATTTGTTGTTGGGCAAACTTTTCCTTATAATGATTAATTTCAGCCATTTCTTTATCTTTTTCTTGAATTTCATCATTAGAAGTTTGCATCATTTTCTCAATTAAATTTTTTTCTTTTTTTCTTAAAGTAATATCAACACTTCTTAATGTTGTTAATGTATCAATATAAGGTTCTGATTTTAAAAAATCTTCTATTTTGTTAGAAAAATTTTTATATCTAAAATAAAAAAAAAGCTTTATTAAAAAAAAGGACAAAAAAAAAAATATAACAATACTAATTATTGAAATAAATAAAATAATTCACACATTCATTTACATTACATTTTAACAAAGCATTTTAAATTAAAAAAATTATTATATAATTAAGGAATTATGAGAAATAATGAAAATGTTCATGGTTTTGAAAATTTATATAAAACTTTAGAAGAAAAAATTAGTTTCTTAAGATCTTTTGATTTAATAAACTTGCAAAAAGCAGGAAGAATTGCAAGAATACCAATGAAAAAAATGGAAAACAAAAATCTTGCAATCAAATCTATACTAACTTATGATATAAAAAATAGATTTTTAATTTGCAAAACCATGTTTAATAATCCAGAGGAATATTTTAAATCTAAAATTGAAGAAAATAGAATTTTAAAAACAATGGAAGTTAATCAATTAGAGCTTGCAAAATATGAAGATCACTTAGAAGATTGAAAAAAAATCAAAGATAATTTTGTAGATGAACTAAATGATTACAAAGGCAAAATGGAAAATCAACAACTAATGAAAAATTCAAATTCATTAAATTCTATTCAAGAACCAAAAGTAGAACAAGATACAAAACCAAAAAATTTAGTAAAAGTATTTACAATACAACCTCAAGAAAATTCTTCTTATAATGAAAAACTTAAAGATGATTTCTTCTTAGAAATTAAAAAACTAAAAAAGATTTTATCTGTAGAAATTAAAAAAGATTTTGAAAAAAAAGAAAAAACCATAATTATTAAAGGGGATTTAGAATAAATTCTTTGTTTAGTTCTAACTAAATTAGTTTTATTTGAATATGATATAATTAATTAAAATTTTTTTAGTTAGTTATGAAGCAAGATAAATTAAATGAAGAAATAATAAAAATATTAGAATCAACACCTGGTGTTGCTGGATTTTCTTCTTTAATTGATGGGCAAGAAGAGTTTTTAAATATATCTATTGAAAATAATAAAAATTTAGAAATTTCATTAGGTTTAATAATAAAAAGAAATGTAACTACAAAAAATTTGACAAAAGAAATTTTTGAAGCCATAAATTTTAATATCAAAAAAAATAAAATATACACATTAAAAAAATTGAATGTATATATAAAAGGGGTTAAATAAATTATGGACACATTAAAGGCTAATGTTTTAAAAAAAGCTATTGAATCAGGTTCAAATAAATTATTTAATAATAAAGATAAAATAGATGCTTTAAATGTTTTTCCTGTCCCAGATGGTGATACTGGTTCAAATATGGCATCTACTTTACAAAAAGCCTTTAAAGAAATAGAAAATCAAAATTATAAAAAAGTAAAAGATTTAATAGAGAATTTATCAAAAAATATGTTTCTGTCTGCTAGAGGAAATAGCGGGGTTATTTTATCTCAAATTTTTAAAGGATTTTCAAATGCTTGAAATAAATTAGAAAGTTTAAGTCCAAAAGATATTGTTCGTGGATTTGAACTAGCTTATAAAACTGCTTATGAATCTGTTTTAAAACCAGTTGAAGGAACAATTTTAACCATTATAAGAGAAACATATGAAGAGTTAAGTAAATTAAAAATAACATCAAATACTACCATAAATAAAATTTTTGATGTGGTTGTAAAAGCAGCTAATAAATCTTTAAAAAATACTCCTAATTTATTACCAATTTTAAAAGAAGTTGGTGTTGTTGATTCTGGTGGAAATGGATTAGTTTTAATTTTTGAAGGAATGAAATCTGCATTAGAAGATAAATTTATTCAAATTGATACAGAATCTACAAAACCATTTAGCACAGTTAATAATGTAGAAGTTTATTCTGGAGAATTTGGTTATTGTACAGAATTAATAATAAAAATCAATAACTTAGAAAAATTTTCAAAAAATAAATTTGTATCTCAATTAGAAAAAATTGGAGATTCAATGGTTGTTGTAAATGATAAAGAAATTTTAAAATTACACATACATACAGTAACACCTGGAAAAGTGTTAAATATTGGACAAAAAATCGGTGAATTTTTAACAGTTAAAATAGAAAATATGACTGAGCAAGCAAACCACACCAAATCAAATGTTATTGACAATCACAATACAAACAAACCAGAAATAATGAAAAAAAATGCAATAATATCATGTAATTCTGGAAATGGTTTTATAAAAATAATGAAAGAATTAGAATGTGATTATATTATTGAAGGTGGTCAATCTAATAATCCTTCAGCGCAAGATATTATTGAAGCTATTGATAATGTAAATGCTGAAAACACTTTAATTTTGCCAAACAATTCCAATATTATTTTAGCTGCTCAACAAGCTTCTAAAATTAGATCAAATAAAAATATTCATATTATTCCTACAAAAAATCAAGTAGAAGGAATTACTGCTATTATGAATTATTCTTCTGAATTAGATATGGAAAATAATTTAAAAGAAATTGAACAAAGTTTAAAAAATTTAATTGTAGGTGAAATAACACAATCAATTAAAGACACAAAAATTGATGGTATCAAAATAAAAAAAGATAGTTATTTAATGATTATGCAACACAAAATCATTGATACTAAAAAAGATTTAATGTCTGCGGCCAAAACATTAATTGACAAAATGATTAAAAGTAAAAAAAGACCTGAATTATTAGTTATTTATTATGGAAATAATATTTCTCAATTAGAAACTGAAGAATTAGAAAATTATGTTTTAAATAAATATGATGTAGAAGTTCAAATTCAAAATGGAGATCAATATATTTATGATTTAATATTTGGTTTGGAGTAATTTATGAGAAAAGTAATTATATTTGATGTTATGGGTAATGATAATGGAGTTAAAAATGGTGTTTTAGCTGCTTTAGAATTTATTAAAAAAAATATTCAATATAAAATAATATTGGTCGGTGATCAAACAGAAATTAAAAAATATTGTGATGAAAATGAACAACTAGAAATTGTTCATAGTCCAAATGTAACAAGTAGTTTAAACGCCGATTTAATCAATGCTCATAAAGAAGATAACTCAATGAATCAAGCATTAAAATTATTAAAAGAAGATAAAGGTTTAGCTGTTCTTTCTTCTGGAGATAGCGGAAAATACCTTTCTGCTTCTATTATGTTAATTAAAAGATTGCCAAATGTATCTAGACCTGCTTTTATGTCAATAATTCCAACAATTGAAAAAAATAAAAAATTCTTACTATTAGATGAAGGGGCAAATTTAAATTGTACAGAAGATTATTTAATACAATGAGCTAAATTAGGAGCTGCCTTTTCTAAAAGTGTTTTAAAAGTAGAAAATCCTAAAGTTTCTATTTTAAATATAGGTACAGAAGATTATAAAGGTTATGAATATCATCAAAAAGCTCATAAACTATTAAAAGAATCTAACTTAAAATTTGAATATAATGGTTTTATTGAATCTAGATATTTATTAAATGGATTAGTTGATGTTGTTGTAGCAGATGGTTATAGTGGAAACATAACATTAAAAACTTTAGAAGGTACTGTTTTATCATTTTCTAAATTATTAAAAAACAAAATCAATAAAAATTTATGAAGAAAATTGTGTGCTTTATTACTTAAAAATGTATTTAAAGATGTAAAAGAACAATTAGATTATAGAAATGTTGGTGCTGCTTGAATTTTGGGATTAAACAAAATTGTAATAAAATCTCACGGAAGTAGTGATCGAAAAGCTTATATTGGAGCATTAAATCAAATTAAATTAGCAATAGAATCAAATGCATTAGAAGAATTTAAAAAAATATTGGAATAAAAAATGAAAAAAAAATATTCGTTAAATAAATTATTTAACATTTTAAAAATACAACCTAAAAATATAAAAATATATTATCAAGCATTAACTCATAAAACTTATGTAAATGAAAATAAACATTTAGAATCATATGAAAAATTAGAATTTATAGGTGATTCAATTTTACAAATGTATTCTAGTTTGTATATTTATAAAAAATTTAAAAATGAAAATGAAGGAGTTATGAGCATTTTAAGAGCAAACAATGTTTCTTCTAATTCCTTAGCTCAAATAATTAAAGAAAATAAAATAAACGAATTTTTAATCTGTTCTAATAATGTTGATGAATTAAAAAACAATAATAAAATATGTTCTGATATGTTTGAATCTTTATTAGCAGCAATTTATATTGATTTAGGCCCTAAAGAAGCAGAAAAGTTTTTAAATAAATTTTTATTTAAAAAAATAACACAAACTGCAAAAAATAAAAATAATTTAAAAGATCCTAAAACACAACTACAAGAATTGTTACAACCAATAATCAAAAACCCTATTCAATATATTTGTGTACAAAAAAATGATTTATGAAATTGTAAAGCTGTTTGTTTAAATAATACATATGGTGTTGGTAAAGGAAAAACAAAAAAAGATGCAGAAATTAATGCATCTAAAAACGCTTTAAAAACATTTAAAATTAAATAATTAAAATTAAAATTATTTTTTCTTAATAAATTTCTTATAAATAATTCAACCAAAAAATGGTAATACAAAAAATACTAAAACAGATATTAAAAAGACTCTTCGATATATCTTATTTTTTTGTCTTACAATTTGATCTATTTCAGTTTGAGAAATAACTTCATTACCAAAAAAAGATTGAATATCTATTATTCTTTTTTTTCTATATACTGTAAAGTAAATATAGAATAATAAAGACATAAATAAAATAAAAATTAAGATAAATCCAACTAATTGAGGATTTTTAGTTATATTTGTTATTCAATCTTTAAATTTAAAAATCCATCAATTTATATCTTTTAATCATCAAAATAGAAGAGTAAAAATAGTGCCATAAAATAGAAAAGAAATAATTATTCAATTTTGTTTTGTTTGAACTTTATATAAATCAATATACAAATTAGAAATAAATGGAGGGGTTAGCCTCGAACCTAGAACCAAAGATTCCCGATACATAGAAATAGATTGTCTAAGGTGTTTCATTTCTAATATAAGTAAAATTATTTTTCAAATAGAAAGTACCATTATCAAAATTGTAGGTATCATTCAAAATCAATTAATTCTATTTACAAAAACTGTTCTTAGTAATGCAACATAAATACCCATTGCAATAGTTATCAAACTAAAAAAACATAATAAAAAAATTTGACGATCTTTTTCGTGTTTAAAAACTTTATAAATTCCATTTGGAATTATTCCTTCAGGATCTTTTATACAAGTTGAATCTATTTTTTTTAAATTTATTTTTTCATGAGATTCAATAAAGGTTATAGTACCTGTGTTATAAATTGGTTTTAAATCTAACATATTCTTACTACTCTGCTATTCTTTCATCCAAAATAATTTTACCTTTATTTAATAAAATTTTTCTTTTTGCATATTTTACAATATCTGGGTCATGAGATACCATAATAATTGTTTTAAATTGTTCAACATTTATTTTTCTTAATAATTCCATTACTATTTTAGAAGTTTTTTTATCTAATGCTCCTGTTGGCTCATCTGCAAAAATGATGTCGGCATTTTTAGCTAATGCTCTCATTATTGAAATTCTTTGTTGCTGTCCGCCTGACATTTGTGATGGGTATTTATCAATAACATCTAATAAATCAAATTCTTGAAACATGCTTACAATATCATTTTTGTTCTTTTTATCTTTATTTAAAATTGCTCCTGTTTCAACATTTTCATAACCACTAATATTATTTAATAAATGATATTGTTGGAAAATAAAACCAATATTATTTCTTCTAAATTTTGTTAATTCTTTATTACTTAAATAAGGTAAATTGGTATCTGCTACAATAACATGTCCTTTTGTTGGTCTATCTAATCCTGACATGATATTTAATAGTGTAGATTTTCCGCTACCTGATTTTCCAAACAAAATAACAAAATCTCCTTTTTCAATTGATAAATTTAAATCAATTAAAACATTTGTAACATCATTTTTTCCTGATATATATTTTTTTGTAACATTTACTAATTCAATAGCATAATTTAATTTATTTTGTTTATTTTTGAATGAATCTTTTTTTCTTTTTTTGTTATTTTGTCTTTTTATTTCTCTAATATTTTTTTTAGGAACATTTATTAGCATTGAATTTGTAGAATTATCTTCGCTTTTATCTAAATCAAAAAAAGTATCTTCTTTTTGTTTATTAGTTCAACTATTAAAATATTTACTTCTTTCATTTTTTCAATCATTAAATCTTTTTTTCATAAATTAAACTCCTTTCAATAAAACAATTGGTTTGATTCTTCCTTGAGTTCATCAAGAAATTCCAAATGTTAAAGCAAATATTAATGAAACAATTAAAATTGATAAACAAACACTTGAAAATGACAATTGTACACTTAATAAAATAGAAGTTGTAGATAATATTGTTGAAACAAAGACAGGTAATATTAATCAAACAATTAAAACTGCAAATAATGTTGAAAATAAAATGATTGGTAAATATATTAAAAAGAACATTCTAATTTTTTCTTTATTAGAATAACCCAATATTCCAAATACTGCAATGTTTTTTTCATTTTCTGTGATAATCATAGAACTTATCATAATCAATATAGTTAATGAAATCATAAATGAAATGATACAAATAATTATTAACACTTCATTAATTGTTGAGGAAGTGTTAAAAATAAATTCTTTTTCAATACCATTAGAAGTTGCATTAACTAGATAACTAGATAATGCATTATCTGTATAAATATCAACAAATTTTTTAATCGCTTCATTAGCACTTCTAACATTATTGTTATTTATTGAATCATCAATTGCTCCTGATTCAAAATTTAAATCAAGATTTTCAATAGAAAATAATTGTTTTATTTGATCATTAATTTCATTATTTGTTAATTGAGAATTAATATGTCTTAAATTATTAGCCATAATAGATGTATTAATTATTTCTGAATTAGAACTAGTTTTATTGTTATAGAAAATTTGTTTATAAGTATTAACTATTTTTATTTTTTCTGATTCACTTAAATCTGTTATTGGTTTATTTGTATAGAATATTTTATTGTCTGCTGATCAATATCCATTTTCAGAGTATAAAGATAATTGATTAGATAATAACATAGGTGAATCTGATTTAGATAATATTGCATTAAATGAATTAGATTGTAAACCTAAAATTTTGTTTGCAACTTCTTTAGAAGTTATTCATTCTTCATTTATGTATGTATTACTTATACCAATTATTTTAAATTCAACAATATTATTTGGTTTAAATGAAGGATCTAATTTAGCTCTTAATTTATCTTGATGTCTTGTTGATGTATTATTAATTTCAAAACTAATTTTATCATTTACTTTTAAACCATATTTTTTAGATACTACATTATTAATTATCAAAGGATAAATTCCTGGTTCTTCAAATTCGTTTGCCTTAATAATTAAATTATTATTTTTATTATCTACTATTTTATTGTTGTTAGTTGAAGCTTCGCTATAGCTATAACCAAAAATATGTGGTTTTAGATTTTCGTTTGTTAAACTACTTGTTTCTAATACTGTAAAAGTTTGATCATATGATTCTGGATTTGAATTTAAAAATAAAGTTCCTGGCATTAAGAAATAATCCATATAAAATTCAGGCATTTTAGTTCTTAAATTATTATCTAAGTAATTGTCTGTGTTTGAAATTTCTTTTTTATTAGAATATTTAAACATCAAATTATAAGCATTAACTAAAAAGTCTCTATATTGTGTTCTAATCTTGTTCGTTGCTGGTAAACCATCAATTTGCAATTCTCATTCAACATATTTATTTGTATTTTGATTAAAATGTTTATAGACAAATTTAGATTCATGAGGCAAATCATTATTACTTTTGAAATTAAAATAACTTATTTTAACATCTTCATTTTTGTTATCTAGTTTTACAAAATCACCTTTTTCTTTATCTCATAATGATGAATATTCATTATCTAAATTAAAGTTTACAAACCTAGTAATATATTCTTTATCTTTGTATATGTATTTTTTACCTTCTTGAGTTCATTCCATTCAAGAACTTGCTTTTTGTGAAGCATCAATTATTGATGCTCTTTGTGATTCGGGTAAAGCATTATACAAGTTATCTCATACATTTAATGTTATTCCACCAGTATTAACAGTTAAATCTGCTGATGATTTTGTAAAAATATGAGGTGTTGTTGTATCAGTTGGAGAAACATTACCATTAGCTCCATCTTTATTAATTATTTCATTATATCCAGGTTTAAAATAATCACTTTTGTAAACATATCCTTCTTCTGGCGAACCTACAGGGACATAAAGCATATTATTAACATCATTTTCATTTAAATTATCTAAATTGTATGTTTGAATATTACCCCCCTCAATTGTAGGGCTTATATATTGAATTGAATAATTGTAATTTTTATTTAAATATGATTTGTTTGTTGAATTTTTAAATGAACCGAATGTAACAATAAAAAATAATGTAACTCCAACTGTAAATAATGTTGAAATAAAGAAGGCAAATAATTTACCAAGTGATCCTAACACTAATGAAATACTAAATTTATTTTGAATTGTTGCAGATGAAGTTAATTTTCTAACATTATTTGCAAATGCTGATTTGTTTACTTCCATTGATCCATTCATCATTGCAATTGATTTGTTTTTATGTAAAAATCAAAATGTAGTTAAAATTGTTAAACCACATAATAAAATAATTGGAATACATAAAGTAATTAAAAAAGTTAATCAGTTAAAAGGTATTGTTACTATTGGTATTTTTCAAAATATTGAAAATATTTGGAAAAAACCTAATTGCGAAACTAATCCAACAACGTAACCTAATGTTGCACCAATTAATGATGTAATTAACGGGAATAAACAAATTGAAGAAGCTATTTCTAAAGATGAATATCCTTGAGCTTTTAAAATACCTAATACTTTAGCTCTAGATCCAATATATCTTCTAACAATAAAAATTATTACTAAAGATACTATAATTAGTAACATTATTCCAACAATTCTTTGGACAAATTCTAAATTAGAAATCATGTCATTAATAACAGAAAGTCTTAATGATCTTTCTGGATTTAATAATGAACTTTCTGTTGATAAATAAGCTAATTTGTAAGGATTAGAATCACTATTTATATCTTGTGGAGCTTTATATTCTTTTGATCCTGTTTCTACAGAATATATAAGTTGATTTAATTTAGTTTGTAATTCTACTGGTTTTTGATTATTTTTTGTTTTAAATAAAAAATACTTTTCTGTTGGAGCGGTTGTATTAGATCTTTTTATTCTGTCATATCCATATTGATTTACATAAACTAATGCTTGTGTTTTAGTATTTACTGTCATATTTGCTGAATTGATAACAGGATACATGTAATCAACAGAAAAACCATCACCAATAATTAAATATTCAACTCCAGATATATTTAATTTATATTTAGAATCAATTTTTGATAAATCATTCAAGTCTTTATCTAAAGTATTTGATTTATAAATTTGTTTATTATTTTGTTCTAAAAAAGCTTGATTAACTACTGCTAATTTACCTAAATTTTCATTAATTGTTATTTGATTATAATCATCTTTAACTTGTGTAATTGCATATACAGCGTTAGTTAAAAAATAACCAACATCAATTCCGAATATATCTATTGAGTTGTTTTGTGAATCTTTAAATCCATAATTTTCTAAAAATCACAATAAATCCATATCTAATTTTAGTGCCAATTGATCTAAAGGATTATATTTTGGTAATTCAATTAGAGAATTAGTTATAGGTAAAGTACCTAAATTAATATCAGGAATTCCAACAATTCCAATATTAATAGAAATTAAATTTAAAACATCTTTTAAATTCAATGTTTTATATAGCAGATTATTGTTATTATCAGAAACTTCAATAATCTTAGACATTAATTCTGAATATCCTGTTTCAGGATCTTTAAATTTTAAAAGATCAATAGCAGCTGATAGTTTTGTATTTAAAATAAAACTTATTGCATTTAATCCTGGTGGTAAAGTTATTCCGGAAATATTTAATATTTGATTTATTGTAATATCTTTTAAAGCTGTTGAATTAATAATTTTTTTTAGTGAATCTTTTAGTAAATCGAAACTATAAACATTTTTATAAATAAAAGGAAAAAAATCACCAAAACCAATAATTCTTTGATCATTATTTTCATTAGAATTTTCATAAAAATTGTTTCAAAATTCAATTATTGTATTATCTAAATTTATTGAAGATATTAAACTTTTTATTCCATCTAAAAATTCTGAAGGATTTGATATTATTTCTGATAGTTTTGTAAAGTTTTGATTGGTTGCTTGATTAATGATAGTTAAAAATGAATCTATTGATATTGTATTACCGCTAGTTAATTGAACAATTTTTAAAATTGAATTAATTTGTTTATCTAAATTATTTTGTTGCTCTTCATTAGATAATTGTCCTGGATTAATTTGTCTTTTTAAACCATCAAATATATTTGCAAAAAATGATTCTAAAAAATTGCCATTAGTTAAATTTATTGCATCTCTAAAAACTCCTATTATAACTTTAATTAAAGTTCCTATTGAAATAGAGGCTGGAGGTGTTAATCCTTGAATAAAACCATAATGTGAAAATGCAGAATCAATAGCTTGAAGTAAAACATTTCAGTTAGATGTTGAAATTAAAGGTTTTATTTCTAAAGTTAAACTATTTTTTAAATTATTTGCAAAAACTTGCATAAATGTTTGACTTTGATCTGGATTAGTTGTACCTTCTAATGAAGAATTATAATTATTAAGTATTTCTTCATTAGGTAATAAATATTGAAATGGAATTGAATACTTATCTATATAACTATCATCCATTTTAGCTCAGCCTTTTGGTGAGACAATGCTTAAATCATTGCCATATAAATCAAATGGAGCAAAATTTAAATTATTTTCAATAATGAATTTATCTAATTGTTCAACAGTTTGAAAACCTTCTTTATATTTAGGATTTACTTCTCAATTTGATTCAATTCCATTTCTTTTTAATCCATAAAATGTTTTTTTAGCATCAACAAAAGTTATTCCTTGTATATCATCTAAAGTTTTGTCACCGTTAGGTGATAATCAAACTATTTTAGAACTAGTAATTAGTTCATTATTTAATTTAAATGATTCAAAAGAAATCATAGGATTTATATAATCTCTATTTAAAGATAAACCAGATAATAATAGTTTTTCTATAATAGAACTAATATATTTAATTGGCACTTTTTTACTTTCTAAATCAATGTTTAATTTTGTATTAAACATTTCATTAGGAGCATTGATTAATTTACCTACTTCTTGTTTGATATTAATTCCATTTCAATTTAATTCATTATTTTGATTACCCAAATTTATAAATTGATAAACATTTGTTTGATTATTTTCTGTACTATTTATTGTTATATTTTCTCTAATTCCAATATTAGAAGTTATTTCTTGTAAATATTTAAATATTTCATTATACATTCAATTTTTAGCATTAGTTTCAATAAATGATTGATTATCTATAGTTTTATTTGTATTTAATAATAATAAAGTTTCTTCATTAATAGGTAAATTTTCTAATTGAGCTATTGTTGTTTTTGATGCTGGATCTAAAGAAGAAGTTAATTCTTTTGTTAGATCTTCAATTGAAATTGAAGAATCTAATTCTACTATTTCATTAGAAATATTAGTTGGTGTACCATTTTCATCATCAAAAGATATTTCGTTACCATTTTTATCTGATTTAGAAACATAAATAGTTTTTGTTCAAAAACTAGTGTGTTTTAATTCGTTAAATTTAGTAGAATTAGTTGTTTTTAAATTAGATAAATAATCTTTATAATAACCGGTTCATTGATTATCTAAATTACCTGATTGTTGATCAACTCCGTTTAATATTTTTTCATGTTTTGTAAAACAATATTTATATTTGGAATAAACAAATCAATTTGATGGTATTTGTAATTCAAAATCAGATAAATTTAAAGAAGAAATGGTTATAGGATTTAATAAATCAAAAGCTTGTTTGATGTTAGGAATATTATTATTTGATGTAAAAAATTCGCTTGCTGTTGTGTTGTTTACAAAACTAGTTATATCACCATCTAAAATTCAATTTTTAGAAGTATCTAATTGTCAATTTGAAGTTTCATTTAATTTAACAAAACCTAACATTTTAGCAACATCATCAGAACTTATATTTATAAATAAACTTGGAGTTTTAGAATATTTAGCATATTCTTGAGATGTTGTTGCATTTGTTAATTTTGTTTTTATATATGATTTATTTGTTTCTATATCAATTAAAATTTCTTCAAATGTATTTAATGATGTATTAAATAAATTTGAAGCATTATATGAAGAGCTTCAAGTTTTATTATTTTCATCATAAGTATCTAAAAGATTGCTTATGCTGCTATATGTAGAATTAATTTCATTATTTTGCAAATCGTAAATAACAATATTATTGTTACCAGTAGGATTTAGTTTAACATTATAGTTACCAAGATTATCTTCTTTAAATATAGTTCCAACATTTAGATTAACATTTAATAAATATGATAAATCTTTAGTTTTTACATATATTGATTGGTTGGTTAAAGAAGGTATTAATTTAGATAATTTAACTCTATCTAAATTGGTAGGAATACTTATAGAATTTGCATATTTATCTACTTCGGTGTATTCTCATTGATTTGGTACTTCATATTTTTTATCTACATAATATGTAGAAGGACTCTTGCCATACAAACTAAAAGATGTATTCATTGTTACATCTTGTAAAGTAGATTCTTTTTTAAAAGTATTAAATTGTGTTTTGTATGAATTAACAACATCAAAAATTAAAGTAATTATTCCAGAAGTTAAAAAAATTAGAATTGTTAATCCTGCTAAAATTATTTTAGATTTTGAAAAAGATTTCCAAACTTCTTTTAATAACTTCTTCATAATTTAATAGATCTAATTTCCTTTTAATAATAAATTTTATAATAAATTAAAAAATATGATTTCTAATGAAATAAAAAATGTTGAATTAAAACTCAACATTTTTAAATATATAGAATTATTTTATTATCATGGTAATGTTA
>JAFWJI010000035.1 GCA_017511585.1 Mycoplasmataceae bacterium | reverse complement strand
TTTTAATTTATTTTATTCTTCTTTATCTATTGAATTTTGTAAATTTAAATTAATTAAATGTTTATTATTCAACTCTTGCAGAAACTAAATTAGTAAAAATTCATCAAGAAAAAGAAAGCGAAAAATTGAATTGAGATATGGATTAAGATGAGATGTAAATTGAAATAATAAAATTATTGTTAATTTAAAAGAAAAAAATGATAATCAAGTTAGTGACAAAAATGATTTATTATGCTAATTATCTATTAATCGAAACCTTAAAAAATATTATTAGTAAAGAAAAAAATAAAGAAGAAGTATTTTTAATAATTACTTTTCATTTTTATTTTTAAAAATTAAATTAATTGGTGTACCCATTAAATCAAAATTTTCTCTTAATTGATTTTCTAAATATCTTTTATAACTAAAATGAAGATGTTCTTTATTATTAACAATCAAAGAAAAAGTCGGGATTCTTCCCGGGATTTGTTTAATATATGTTATTACTGCTCTATTTCCTTTAAAAGAATTTGCAGGTTGAATTTGTTGAGCTTCTAAAATGATTTCATTTAATAATGAAGTATTAAATGTTCTTTCAATATTTGTTTTTACTTTTAAAATTAATTGTTTTAATTTATTAATTCTTTGATTTTCTAAAACAGATATAAAAATAATTGGTGATCAAGATGCAAATTTAAATTCTTTTTTAATTCTTTTTGTAAATTCATTAATTGTATTAGTATCTTTATTAATTAAATCTCATTTATTAATAACGATAATAATTGGTTTATTAAATTCCAAAGCATAACCTACAACACGTGCATCAAAATGCGATAATTCTCTAGTTGCATCAATTACTAATAAAGATAAATCAGATTCTTCTAAAGAATTAAATGCTCTTTCTAATGCAAAATGATCAACTAATTCGACTAATTTAGATTTTCTATTAATTCCAGCAGTATCTATTATTTCAAATTCTTGGTCTTCAATTTTAATTTTTCCATTTACAGAATCTCTAGTTGTTCCAGGAATACTAGAAACAATTGAACGGTTTTCATTTAATAATTTATTCAACAAAGAAGATTTACCAGCATTAGGTCGACCAATTATAGATAATTTAAATAAATCAATATTATCTTCAGTAGAAAAATCTAATTTATCAATAATTGCATCTAACAATTCTCCTGTTCCTTCTCCATGAAGAGCAGAAATAGGATACATTTGTTTAATACCTAAAGAATAAATTGATAAATCAAATTCTTTATTATTTTCTAACTTGTTAATAGCAAGAATAATTTCTTTATTTGCTTTTCTTAAAATATTAATAACATGTAAATCTTCTTTAGTTATTTCTGATAATCCATCAACAACAAAAACAACTAAAGTTGCTTCTTCTATAGCAATTTGTGCCTGAATTTTTATATCTTCTACAAACTCTTTTTTTTGATCTGTTATACCACCGGTATCAATTATTTGAAATTCTTTATTTAATCATTTAGTTTTTTGATAAATTCGATCTCTAGTTACTCCTGGTGTATCAAAAACAATAGATTTTCTTTTACCAATTATTCTATTAAATAAAGTAGATTTACCAACATTTGGTTTTCCAACTAATGCGACTATATTTTTCATAATTTTTTAAATAAATAAAATTTTATTTCATTTTTTCTTTTGCTAATTTAATCATTTTATCAACAACTTCTTCAATAGTTAAAAAAGAAGTATCAATTTCAATAGCATTTTCAGGTTTTATTAAAGGAGTATGTTCTCTTTCACTATCTCTTTTATCTCTTTCAATAATATTATTTAATATTTCTTCTTCATTTACTTTTTGACCTTTTAAACTAAGTTGTTTAATTCTTCTGGCAGCTCTTGTTTCAACAGAAGCAGTTAGAAAAAATTTTAAATCTGCATCTTTTAAAACAACAGAACCAATATCTCTTCCTTCCATAACAATTCCTGGTTGATTTTTTGCTATTTCTTGTTGGTGATGGACACAAAATTCTCTTATTAATTTTAATTTAGCAACTTGAGAAGCTGCAAGAGAAACTTCATCTGTTCAAAGATTTTTAGTAATATCTTCATTATTTAATTTAATTATTTCATTTGGTAAAAGTTCAATTTTTGCTTTATTTAAATAGTCTAAAATTGATTTTTCATCATCAAATTTTATTTTATTTTTCAAACAAATATAACCAATACAACGATACATCAAACCAGTATTAACAAAAATCAAATCTAATTGATTTGCTATAATTTTTGCAATTGTACTTTTTCCAACTCCTGA
This sequence comes from Mycoplasmataceae bacterium, assembly GCA_017511585.1. Lineage (GTDB taxonomy): Bacteria > Bacillota_I > Bacilli_A > Mycoplasmatales > Metamycoplasmataceae > UBA710. The sequence continues at coordinate 2,940 of JAFWJI010000035.1, read as the reverse complement.
AGGGCCATCTATTGCTATATTTATTTTCTTCATAATTTCACACTAATTTTCAACAATATTAATTTTATTAATTTTTAAGTTAGTAGTATCAATATTATCATCTTCTTTTTTAATTTTTTCTTCATCAATAAATTCTAAAAAATTTTCTTTTAATAATTCATCATATTTATGAGAATTGTAATTTTTCATAGCAATATTTTTATGTTGTTTAGAAGAATCTATATTTTCAATTTTTTTTAAAATATCATTAATTTTTTTCTGTTCTTTTTTAACAGAAATTGAAATATTTTCTTTTAAATAATGTAAATTATGATTATTTTTTTCATAAGCTTCAACTATATCAAAATTAATAGAATTAAAAAGTTTTTTTAATTCATCACTTGAATTAACAATTGAAAAATGGATTCCTTCTTCTGATTCCATAGTATTTCGATACTCTTTTCATTTATTAACTCTATTTTTATTTTTTTTCATTATTTATTATCCTGAACTCTTTTTATTCAATTAGATGAAAAATCATCTTTATTATTTTTTAAAGCTTCATTAACTTGTTGTTTTTCTTTACGAGACATTTTTGGAATAAAAATTTTAATATGTAATTTTAAATCTCCATATTTTTTGGTTCCGACTATTTTAAATCCTTTTTCTTTAATTGTTATAACATCACCTGTTTTTAAATCATTAGATAATTTAATTTGTTCATTACCATATGGTGTTGGTATATCAACTTTTGCTTCATTTAAAATATCTAAAAATGAAACTGGAAAGTCAATATGAATATTGTTTTGTTCTCTAACAAAATATTTATGATTTTCAACAAGAACTTGGATTAATAAATCTCCAGATCTTCCACCATTAATTCCTGCTTCTCCAAAACCTTCAACAATAACTTCTTGATTATTTTTAATTCCAGCAGGAATAGTAATTTTTGTTTTAACAACTTTTGAAATTGTTTTATTCCCTTTACATTCTTTACATTTAGATTTTATTATTTTTCCAAATCCAGAACAATTTTGACATATTTGTGTTGAATTAACAATTCCAAAAGGAGTTCTTTTTTGGATATTTATTTGTCCATAACCCTTACATTCATCACATTTAACAATATCAGAAGGTTTTTCAGCTCCTGAACCTTTACATGAAGGACATATTTCATATTTTGTTAAATTTTCTTCAATTGTTTTACCTAAAACAGAATCAATAAAATTTATTCTAATTCTTGAATTAATATTACGACCTTTAATTGGTTGAGTATTGTAATTTGCTCTTCGAGAATTTGATCTACCGCCAAAAAAAGAACCGAAAATATCTCCTAAATCAATTCCCCCAAAATCACTAAATCCAAACCCAGAAAATGGATTTGCATTTGAATCAAAATGAGTTCCGTGTTCTAATGCTTGATGTCCATATTGATCATACATTTGTCTTTTTTGATCATCAGATAATACTTCATAAGCTTCATTAACTTCTTTAAATTTTTGTTCAGCATTTGCTTCTTTATTAACGTCTGGATGGTATTTTTTTGCTAATGATCTATATGCTTTTTTGATCTCTTCTTTTGTTGCGGTTTTACTTATACCTAATACTTCATAATAATCTTTTTTGGCCATAATAAGAATTTTAACATAATAAATAAAGTTTTTTAGCAAACAAACTATTTGATTGATAAAAAAATATAAAAAATAAAAAAAATATTATAATTTATGAAAGTTATGGACTTAATAAAATACATAGATCATATCAAAGATTTTCCAGAAAAAGGGGTAGATTTTAAAGATATTTCTCCTTTGTTGGCAAATGGAGAAGCTTTAAATTATACAGTAAACAAAATGGCAGAATATGCAAAAGATGCAGATGTTATTGTAGGACCAGATGCAAGAGGTTTTTTATTTGGAACTCCTGTTGCTACTATTTTAAAAAAACCATTTGTAATGATAAGAAAAGCAAAAAAACTTCCTGGAGAAGTTATTCGCAAAGAATATAAATATGAATATTCATCAAATGTTTTAGAAATGCAAAAAAATAGAATTTTTCCAGGACAAAAAGTTGTTGTTATTGATGATATTTTAGCTACTGGTGGAACAACAAAAGCTATCATTGATTTAATACAATCTCAAGGAGCAATTGTTCAAAGAGTAATTTTTTTGTTAGAACTTACTAATCTAAAAGGTAAAGAAAAATATAAAGGGATAGAAGTTGTTTCTTTAATTAAAATTTAATAATCACTATATAAAATCAAATTTATTAATTTTTTAAGTTTGCTAATATTTAGTATTAAACCAAAATGAATTATTTTTGGTAATAATGAAATTTTATAATTGATATTAGCACAAGGAATTACTAATTTTCTAATTGAAAATGGTATTTTCAGCAAACAAAACATACTTCATTTTGTAATGTTAATTTCAACAGATAAATCATTAAAATTAAAGATGATAAATTAGCAAATATTGCACCAACAATTTTAGAATATACGGGAATTAAAAACCAAAACCAATGGTTGAAGAATCATTAATTATAAAATAAAACTATTTTTTAAAATGTTCTAATAAGTTATCTATATTTTCATAAAATTTTTTATTTGATAAATTTTCTTTATAAAATTCAAGATTTTCTTTGACTAATTGAAGGTATTCTTTTTTATTTAAATTAATAATTTCAACTATTTTTTCTGCATATTTTTTTGCTTTAGTGTTACTATCTAAAACAAAAACTCCATCACTATTATTCAAAAAATTAATTGAAGGGAAATTATTTAAAGCAACAATCGGAGTTCCAACAGAAAGACTTTCTATTAAAACAAGGGGAAATCCTTCAAATTTAGAAACCATTAAAAAAACTTTGTTTTTTATTAATGCTTCATATTTTTTTAAACCATCATCAATCCAACCATGATGAATAATATTTTTTGAATTTAAATATTTTTTAGCTGGACCAATT
>JAFWJI010000034.1 GCA_017511585.1 Mycoplasmataceae bacterium | reverse complement strand
CTAATGTTTTGTCCAGCAAATCCTTTTTGATTGATTTGGATAAATGAATATATTTTTTCATTTGCATTATGTTTATCTGGATTAGCTATTGTATTGTAATATGAAGGTTTTAATGGTGAACCGTTTGGTGAAACTAATTTTCATTCAACTTTATCACCATTATTTAAATTGTTAATTGAAATAAAGTTTTCAGTTCAATCGTGTTTTATTTTTTTAGTTTCATCTCAAACTCTTACTAAGAATTTATATCCACCTAATAATGTTTTTATATCACTATCAGAATTAGATTGGCTTGGATCATCAACAAGGATATTAAATGAACCTTGACCATCAATTGTTCCACCTTGTTTTACTCTTAAGTATTTCAATAATTCTTGATCAGTTGGTTTTTCATATAGACCTGAAACTGCAAAAATTAGTGGGCTAGGTTGTTGAGCAAAAATTAAATCATCAGAAGTTGAAACAATTTCAATTTTGAAACGATCTCCATTTTTTAATGTGCCAATTGTAGAAATATCGCCACCATCAATTTTTTCTGTTCTACCATCTGTTGAAGTATAAGTTGCTACTAATTTTACTTGACCTCCAAAATCAGTTCTGATTTGTCTATTTATTTCTTCTAAATCATTAAATGTATGTGATTCTTTTTTATTTTCAGATCTAGTAACTTTGAATTTTGCAACTAATTTAGATTGACCATTAACTGGATCTTCTAAAGGATCTGATGAATTTTGATAAGCACTTAGATTAGAAATTTGTTCCATAAATTCTTTTGTTTCAAATTGATATCTAATATTTGAATCATTATTAATAGGGAATTTGATATCTTTGAAAGTATATTTAATTTTTTGTGTTCCATTATCTAAATAATAATCAAATTCAGTATCACCAGTAGCAAGACCTTTTTTATTAGAAATTTCAAATTCAATTTCTTGATTTTGGAAGAAATTGTATTTTAATTCTTTTGCCTCAAAATTTTTAAATCTAAATGAATTTATTGAATATTCTTCCAATTCAAGTGTGTTTTGAACATTAGTTAATTTTGTTGGTGTAGTAGGTATTCCGTTTTTTAATTCTAAGTAGATTGGGCTACCACTACTTTGGATTTGATTTCCATTTTCATCTTTATATTCTTTTCTATCAGTTCCAGTTTCACGTTTAACAAGAACTTGACCTGAACCAGAAGTTAATATTTGACTTTCATTACCTGTATAAAATTCATTAAAGTAATTAATTTTTATTGAAGCTCCTAGATAATTTTTATCCATATCTTCAACTAATGAAAGATGTTTTAATCTAGCATATCCATCTAAAGCATAAGGAGCAGATTCTGCTTGACCAACATTTACAAGTGAAATTGAATTTTCATCAATTTGAATTTCGCTTGCTTTTATTTTATATCCATAAACACGAGATTGGAATGGAATATAATCATCAGCATATTTAATTTCATATCCACTTTTATCATCGGTTGGTAATTTATCTTTTTTAACTCTTACAGTTACTACTACATAGTCATTAACTAATAAACCTAAATTATTTTGTCAATTAGTTGTATCTAAAGTTTTTCAAACATCATATTTTTGATTTTGATCAACAATTTCTTTATATAAATCTTCTTGATGAATTCTTATTAATTCTTCATTTGTTAATTTATATCTTGAAACATAATAAGCTAATTCTAAAGAATCTTTTTTACCTTGATCAGAAGAAAAAAGTGTATTAATAAAATCATTGAATTCTTGTAAATTGTTTGCAGAGTTTTTATCGCCAATTTTAACTGAAAATCCACCTTTATTTTGATAAAAATGTGCAGTATTAGGATTGTCTTTGTTTTTAAAATTAAATTTAACATCCTTATTATTTAATGGATTATCTATTTCAATTGAAATGACCATTTTTATACTTGGTGTTTTTAATATATAACCATTATTTTCTTTTTGACCATTTTTATAAACTTCATAATTTGAAGTCCCTTTAAATACAAGACTAAACTCATTTGTATATGGTCCATTTTGTAAAGTTATTTTTTCTTCTAATGCATTAGTAGCATTATTTCAAATTGCATTACTTGAATCAAAGTTTGTTTCATTTTGATTTTTTGAATACAATATTTCAAAAATATTGTTTGAAGCATATCTTGAAAATAATGCATTTAATTCATTTACATTTTTAATTACTAATTTTGGACTTTTATCTGTTCCACGAACTTCAAAATTTTCTGCTTTAAATTGTTCAGTTATTTTATCTATATTAATATAACCTTTAACAGTATTATTGTATGTATCATCAATAATAGATGTTTTTTGAGTAGTTAGTTCTTCATTATTATCAGTTATAAAATTATCTACATCAATAAGGATATTTCCATTATTATATTCTTGTTTTAATCCATATCTAGCTTTAATATCTTCTCTTTTAATAATTCAATTTTCATTATCTAAAGAACCATTTAGTTGATTTAATTTTGAAATAAATGCTTCTTTTGTAAATCATTCATTTAATCCTTCAACACTATATTGAATTTCTAGATATTGTTTTCTTTCTTGATCAACTCCTTCAAAAGTTAGAGTTTCATTTTCATCAATTGTTAAAACTTTTGTATTACCTGATAATCTTATATTTTTCAATTTTTCAGATTGTAATTTTATTGGTTCCGGATTTAGAAAACCTCTAATTTTTATTGTTTGTAATTTAGCATTGGTTGTTTTGTCAGATACTTTACCTTGTTCATCTGCTTCTCACATGTTGTTGTTGAATCTAACTTTTAAAAGTGCTTGTTTTTTATCTGTGTTATCAATTTCACAATTTGGGTCAAATTCTATATCTATGGTTTTTAAAACTTCTTCTTTATTAACTCAATATGGAAAACTAATTAAATTTTGATTTTGATTTGCTTTTAAACAATCTAATAATGATTTTTTAACTGCCTCTTTATTTTCTTCAAATTGATTAGGTTTTATAAGGCTTAATCCTTCCAATTCTCAAACTGTTTCACTATTAAATTTAGTTTCAACATTATCATGTTTAAATCCTGAAATATATCAAGTAGCTTTTGGCGCTTCTTGAATTGGAGCATTAGCTTCTTCTATACCAAGACGTTCAGTATGTTTTAATTTATTGTCAGTTCCATTTCAAACATTTAATTGAACATCAACTTTTAAAATTCCTTTTGCTACAAAAAATTCATAATTACTTAAAACAATGTTATTTTTAGTAATTATTTCACTATTAGTTATATTATTTGCATCTTGATCTTCATAAGTTTTTAAAAAAGGTAAATGTTTTGTTAATTTACCAATACCAGAATCAAAACCATTACTTGATGTTG
>JAFWJI010000033.1 GCA_017511585.1 Mycoplasmataceae bacterium | reverse complement strand
TATATTGAAGAATTGATTTAAGTCTTTTGTTTTATCTAAATATTCTACATTTTCTAATCCATATAAAAAAATTGATAAAAATTCAAGTAATTGAAAAATTTTAAAAATTCATGTTTATTATTTAATAATTTATTCAATTATTTTATTTTTAGGAAATTTTTTATTATTTTGATTTAAAACATATCAAATAAATGATGGTTATATTTATTTGATAATATTATTTGATTCTATTTTTTTCATGTTATTTTTATATGAACTTTCTTTATTAATTCTTCATTGAGCAGGTAAAATTAGTTCAAACAAAACTTATAATGAAAATGATTTTGTTTATTGTAAAAATGATTTTGTTTTACAAACAAAAGTTATAAATGAATATAATGATAAAATTTTGAAAAAGGATAAAAATAGCAATGTTTAATCTAAAAACAAAAGATTTATATGAAAAAATAAATTTTTGAAAAAAATATGTTTTTTTCTTTCTTTTTCTATTAATTGCTATTTATTTATTTTTTTCTTTCTTTTTCTTTGTTAAAGAAAAAAATTACAATATTTTTTATATAAATTTATTAGTACTATCTTTTTTGATTTTATTTACTTCAATTTTTAATGGTTTTTTTAATTTGTTTTTAACTTATTTTTTTAGAAGAAAAATTACTATAGAACTATTAGAAATTTTAAAAAATAATAAGTTACCAAAGAAACTTCCCAAAGTTGTATCTGTTTATACAACTCATAATGATTTTTGGGCTGAAAGATTATTACAAACAATGCAACAAAATTATTCTAATATTGAATATTGGATAAGCGATGGTTCTTCTAATTTAGAAATATCTAAAAAAATTAGAGAATTTGCTAAAAAACATAAAATAAATTATCATTATTTGAATCGACCAAGTACTAATAAAGCAGATAATTTAAATCATTTTTTAAAAAATAGTGGAGCTAAATTTGATTATTTATTAATTCAAGATGCTGATGTTGCAATAGATAAAAATTTCGTTAAAACTTCTTTAGTTTTTTTTAATTCTAAAAATCAAAAAAGATTAGGTTGAGTATCTTCTATGATGCAAAATTTTAAAACAAATAATTTATTTACTAATAATTTAATGCACTCAGAAAATAGGGTCTTTATTTTTGAAAATTTTTATAAAAATTTTATTATGTCAAATGAAGTTAATTTATATTCATCTGCTTGTTTAATAAAAAAAGAAATGTTAAAAGAATTTGATTTATTATTTCCAGATAGTTGTTTAGAAGATGGTTGATTAGAAATGTTAGCTACAAAAAAATATTGAGTAGGTTTGATAAATCCATTTGCAATTTCAATGCAAGCTTATGATAATTCAATATTAAATTCTTTTACTAGAATTTATAGAGTTATTGATTGAGGACTTAAATTTTATAAAGAATATTTTTTTAAAAATCAAAATGAAACAAAAAGAACATTTTATAGAAAATGTTTTAATGAATGCGTTATTAAGCCATATAGAAATATTTTTTTAGTTATAGTAATTTCAATTTTAGTTTTTTTATTAGTTAATTATTGGAAAGATTTTATTTCTCATAAAGAATATCAAATTTTATTAATATGTTTTTGTGCTTCTTTTATTGTAAATTTTATTGCCGGTTTTTTAGAATCATTTCTATTTTTAAAATGAAAATCTTTATCATTTACATTTTTTTATACAATATATAATTTTTCTACTTTTTGATATTCATTTTATAGATATGTAAAAGCTTTTTATTTTTCTAAATATGCAGATTTTTCTCCGACTAGATCAACTACAAATAACAAAAACAACAAATGGATTAATTTAAAAAAGGTAAAAAATTTTATTTATCTTTTCATTGTTTTTACTATTTTATTATTAGTATTTGATCTCAATTTTGTTTTCTTTGATTTGTACAATAAAAATTTATATTTATCATTTATCTTTATTTTTATAAATGTATTAGTCGGTTCTATGTGATTTTCACAATTTTGTTTTTTATTTTTATATTCATTAACTTTTATTAAAACAAACAAAAAATATAAAAAAGAAGATTTTGTTTTTTGTACAGATAAATTTGTTAAGCAAGACAAATTAATTGATAATTGATGTAAAAAAGAAAATATTACTAGAGAACAATTATTTAGTTTGGATTAATATTTTATAATATTAATTATTTGATTATAAAAATGTTTAAAATGTAGGTGAAAATGAAAAATATAACTATAATTGGCTCTGGTGCATTAGGTTCTGCATTTGCAAATGTTTTATTTGATGCAAATCCTAAAAATAACATTTTAATTTATGGTATTGATGAAAAAGAATTACAAGATATTGAAAAAGGTAGAAATACAAAATATTTTAATGATATTGTTTTTAATAAATTTAAAACTTCTAATGATTTAAATTTTTCATTAAAAGCTGCAGATTATATAGTTTTAGCATTACCATCAATTGCAATTGATTCAGTTATTAAATCAATAGAACAAAATATTGAAAAAGAAGTTTTAATTATAAATGGTTGTAAAGGTTTTTATCCAAATACTGAATTACCATTACATGAAGGTATTTTAGATAAAATTAAATCTAACAAAAAAATAAGAGGATTAGTTTCTATTTCTGGTCCTTCTTTTGCAATTGAAATAATAAAAAAATCACTTACATCAGTAGTAGCAATTGGTTATGACAAAAATCAAATTGCTGAAGTTCAAAAATTATTTAACAATAGCTATTTTAAGTTGTATATCCAAAGTGATGTAATCGGTTCAGAAGTTGGTGGAATTTACAAAAATATATTAGCAATTGGTTCTGGTATTTTGAATCAATTAGGATATAAAATAAATACTTTAGCTTCTTATTTAACAAGAGGAGTAAAAGAAATGGCGATTTTTAATAAGTTTATGGGTGGAAAAGAAAAAACTATTTATGGTTTAACTGGTTTAGGTGATTTGATTTTAACTGCAACTGATATTAATTCAAGAAACTTTCAATTTGGAATAAATTTTATAAAAAAAGAAATTGATAAAAATGCAACAGTAGAAGGTTTAACAGCATTAAAAATTGTGGAAAAAATTAGAATTGAAAATAATTTAAATTTACCAATTTGTTCAACACTTTATAACATAATATATAAAAATAGTGATGCAGAAGAAGAAATTAAAAAATTATGAAATAATGATGAAGATGAGGAATAGTATTATGAAAAAATATGTTTTTGCAACAGATGTTGATGGAACAATGTTAATGGATAATGGAAAAGTTCATCCAGAAACTTTATTAGCTTTTAAAAAAGCAAGAGAGCAAGGTCATTTTGTAGCTATTGCAACAGGTAGAGCATTAAAAAGAACATGACCTTTAAAAGAATTAATGCCTTATGTTGATTTTTTTGTATGTAATAATGGTTCTTTAGTTCATGATGTAAATAATGATAAAACAATAGTTTTACATGGTATTAATCCAAAATATTATTTAACAATGTTAGATTTAGCATTAAAAAACAATGTAGTTTTTAAACTACATACAGACAAAGATTGAATAGGTTTTAAAGAACATGAAAATGAAAATTGCACTGAATTAACAAAAGAATTAGATGATAATATAAAAAGACATATTTTAGAAAATCCAAATGACACTAAATTATTTAATGGTCAAACAATAACACAATTATCATTATTTAGTTTAAGTGATTTTTGTGTAAATAATTTTCCAAAATTTCAAGAATCATTTTCAAAAGATTGTTCTATTTATTTAACTAATTCAGTTTATTTAGATTTAAATCCAAAAAATATTTCAAAATGATCTGGACTTACAGAATTAGCTAATATATTAAATATTGATAAAGATAATATAGTTACTTTCGGAGATAGTGGTAATGATTATGAAATGATTTTAAATGCTGGTAAAAATGGTTATGCATTAGAAAATTCTCATCCAGATTTAAAAGAAAAAATTAAACCTAGAATAGGTACAAATAATACAAATGCAATAGGCTTGAAAATTTTTGAATATTTAGAAAATAATGAATAAAAAATATTATAATTTTACTTATTCAAAGTGGTAGATATGGCGAAGTGGTTAACGCATCGGGTTGTGGCTCCGACATTCGCGGGTTCGATCCCCGTTATCTACCCCATTTTTTTTATTCAATTCCAAAAATTGCCTTATAAACTTTTTGAGATAATTCTTTTGAAAAAATAGTTTCAATTACTTTAATTCCTAAATCAATCGATGCAGACGGACATTTACCTGTAATATATTTTTTATCTACAGTTATGTAGTTTTTATTTCTATTTTTACCAGATTTTTTATCAATATTTTCAATTGGATAAGAAGAATATTGCTTTTCTAAAAAAATATTATTATCATGTAATGCATTAGGACCATCACAAATTGATATTATTCATTTATCTTTATTGATAAATTCTTCAATTAATTTAATTGCTTTTTGGTTTGTTCTTAAGTTGATACATGAAGCTCCACCGGGTATAAAAATAGCATCAAAATCATCAACATTTATTTCTTCATTAATTGTTTTTATTGAACCAATTTGATTTGAACCCACAACTTCTTTTTGTCCATCTGGATTTCAAAAAATCATTTGTTCAAATTTTCCAGATCTTTTTAAAGTTCCTAAGACTCCATACATTTCAATTTCTTGAAATTTTTCAATTGTAACTACTAATAATTTCATCATAACTCCTTAATTTAAATATTAACTAAAATTTAAGTAAAAAACCATTTTATTTTGTTTTATAATAGTAAATATGTCGAGAAAGATTGCTAATAAAAATAAAAAGAAAACTAAAGATTCTTTTTTTTGAAAAAAAATAAAAATTTCAATAAATAATCAAAAACAATATGAAATATTTAAATCAAAAGAATTTATAGGATTATTGATTTTAATTTTATCTTCTTTTTTGTTAGTAGTTTCATTTATTCAAGTACCAGGTTTTAATACAATACCAGGATATACATTCGGACTACTTTTTGGTTATTGTTCTTATTTTATTTATGTCGGTTTTATTATTCTAGGTTTATCGATGTTGTTTCAAATTGATATAAGGATAGATAAATTAATTGCCAAAAAATTTTCTAAAAAATTTCATTTTTCATGAATAACTTATTTATTTTTTGCAATCGGAATTGCTTTAATTGTTGAATCTAGCATTCAAATAGCACGTAATAAAACAGTATTTCCAGGCTCTGGTGCTTTTAAAAATTTTTTTAGTGATTGATGAAAAAGTTTTACACAATACAATTCAACATCAAATACATATGGTAATCCTGCATTGCCTAATACTTGAAATTCAGGAATAATTGTTTGTTTATTTATGTCGCTATTAGTTTCTTGATCAAGTTATATAGTTTCTATTATTATTGGAGTATTATTTATATCTTATTTTGTTTTTTATACTTACAAAGGATCAATTATTAAATTAATAAAAACTAAAATGTTTGGTAATTTAAATAGAAAAGAAATTGTTAATAAAAAAGAATTTGAAGATTACAAAACTAAAATATTAGATTTATCTTTTGAAGATTCTAATTCATCAAATGATAATAATTTTTTAGTCAACAATCAAAATAATTCATTAGAAATAAAGACAACAACAATTTCTTTTGATAATACAAAAAGTATTTTTTCAAACGAAGATATTGTAATAAATGATAATGATGAATTAGAAAAACAAATGTTAGAAGAAAAAACTACTCAATTAAATTTAAAAAATAATTTAACATCTGAGTTTAATTTTGATTCAATTGAAAATAAATATAAAGACGCACCAGAAATAGAAGGTTTTGATTTTGAATTAGATATTTTTCAAACAGCTCCAAATACAGTTGAAATTGATGAATTGTATTCAGATGAAAAAAATCAAAAAGATAAAGATAAGGAAAAACAATAAAAATGAAAGAATTTTTATGAGCTCAAGCTCAAAAATTTATTAAAGATAATAAAGGACCTATTTATCTATGATTTGGAACTCAATGATGTGGAGACTGTCATATGATGTTACCTATTATAGAAGAAGTAGAAAAACAATTTTTAAATAAAGTAACTTTTATTAAAGTTGATGCTGAAGAATCTAAATTATTTCGTGTTGAATCTAAATTTCAAGTAAAAAAAGTTCCAACTCATGTTTTTATTAATAATTCTGAAATTAAATCTATTATGTATGAATATATTCCTGAACAAGTAATAATAGATGAATTAAACAAATGCATTTATGACAAAAACTAAGATTGAAAATTTAAAAATAAATTCTTTACCTAATTTGTGTGGGGTTTATATATTTAAATTAAATAATGAAATTTTATATATAGGAAAAGCTAAAAATATAAAAAAAAGAGTAAGTCAATATTTTAATGGTTCTATAAACTCTTATAAAACGCCATTATTAATATCAAAAGTTAATAATATTGATTATATTGTTTGTTCTAATGAAAAAGAAGCTCTACTATTAGAGCAAGAGTTAATAAAAAAAAATAAACCATATTATAATGTTTTGTTATTGGATGATAAAAAATATCCTTACATTGTTGTTGAATTAAAATCTAATAAATTAGAATTTAAAACTAAATTTTTTTATAAACATTCTAATAATTCATATTATTATGGTCCATTACCGCCTAATTATGGATATAAAGTAATTAAAAATTTTTTAATTAGAGAATGTTTATATGAAAATGGTTTGCCAATTCAATCTAATGATTTTAATTTTTGAAAAACAAAATTTGAATATGCCAAAAAAATTTTATCTTCATCTAATAATAAAGATATTATTAATAAAATTAAAAAACAAATGTTAATAGCTTCTGAAAACGAACAATATGAATTAGCTGCCGAATTTCGAAATGTAATTCAATATTTATCAAATAAATTTGAAAATCAATCAATAACTTTTAATATCGATAAAGATTTTGATGTAATTGTTTTTAAAGAACATGATGATCTTTTATTTGTTGTAATTCATTATTTTAAAAATGGTTCTTTTTTTATGCAAGAAGATTATGTTTTAGAAATAAAAATAGATCTTTATCAAACAGTAGTTGATTTTTTAAATTATTTTTATTCTAATAGAAATCAACCAGATTTTATGATTACAAATATTGAAATAGAAGCTAATGATTTGATTTTTAAAAATAAGATAATTTTACCTAAACAAGGAAAATATTCAAGAGCAATTGATAATGCATTAAAAAATATTGAAGCAAATTATAAAACCAAAATTTTAGAACATAAAAATAAAATAAATTCAATTGAAGAAATTAATGATTTTTTTAAGAAAAATATTAACAAAGATATTAAAGATTTTATTATGATTGATAATTCAAATGAAGCTAATAAAAATGTTGTTAGTGTA
>JAFWJI010000032.1 GCA_017511585.1 Mycoplasmataceae bacterium | reverse complement strand
TTTTCCCCTATGTCAAAATTGTTTTGAAAAAGATGTCAAAAAATCATTAAAACTTATAGAAAAACAATTAAATGATTTTGTTGAAAAACAAAAACAAATTAATAATTTATATTCCAAATTAAATGATGAAATTAGTAAAAACAAAAATATTGAACTAAAGTATAAATATCAAATGGATTTACTAAATTTAGAAGCAACTAAAAGAAAAATAGAAATTGATATAGAAATAAATAAAAAAGCATTAGAACTAAATAAAGAACATGCTAAAGAAATAAAAACAAAAATGAATTGAAAATAAAAACTAATTAAATAATTTTTAAAATATGAATATGGATAAAGCAAAAAAAACAAATTATATAAGTGATTCTAAACTTTCATTAGTATCTTTATCTATACCTTTTTTATTCATGTCTTTAGCAAGTTTTGCTGCATCAATTATTAATACAATTGTTTTGGCAATAGTACCTAATAATGGTGTTGTATATGCAGAAGCTGTCGGGACTGCTTCAAGAATTTTCAATGTACTAGCAACATTATGTACTTTTATAATTGGTGGAATTGGTGTTATTGTTGCTCAATATGTTGGAAAAAAGAAAGATGAAGAAGATATACACAAAGCTATATACACTTCTATTTTTACAATAATTATTTTTACTTTATCTATTTTTGTTTTTTCAGAAATAATTAGCCCTTTTATTTTATTTGGTTATCTAAAGCCAGGTTCTGATCAATACAATAATGGTTTAATATATATTGAAACTATTGCAATTTCATTATTATTTATGACGCCAAAATCAGCAATTGGTGCTGTTGTTAATAGTTATGGATATGTAAAACATACAATAATTTGAAATATATTAGGTATTTTTATTGATACTGGTTTAACAATTTTATTTGTTATAGGAATTGATTTAGGAGTATTGGGTTCATCGCTTGGAACAATAATAGCTAATTTTGTAACTCTAATTTATGCAATCATAATACTTAATAAAAAAGTATTAAAATGAAATTGAAAAAAATTTAAATTAGATAAAAAAATATTTAAAAAATTATTAAAAATTAGTGTTCCTATCGGTTTTGAAAAACTAAGTTATAACTTTGCAATGTTAATTGTAGGTATTTTTATTGCGCAAATTGGTTTAAAATTTAAAGGGTCTTTTTATTTTGAAGAAGGAACTAATAAAATCAATTTATTAAATGTTTCAAATACTATTATTCAAACGTTTTCAACAATAATTACAATAACATCAATAGCTTTTAGTCAAGGAGGAGCTATTATTTGTGCTCGGAAGATGGGTGCAAAAGATTATGCTGGAGCTGAAAAAACAATTAAAAAAGCTTTTTTAATTTCTTTAATAAGTGATGTTATTTTATCGATTATTTTATTTTTTATTCAAACATATCTAGTTGATTTTTTTGAAATAACACAAAGTGATGATGTTAAAAAATATTTCAATATTGTTAAAAAAATAGTTTTTATTCCATTTTTATTATTAATATTTCTTCAAATAGGAAGGACTTTAAACATTATATATTTAACTGGTCCTATGTCTTATGGTAATCTACTATATAATTCTATTTTTTCAGTAATTAATACATGAGTTTTATTAATAATATTTGGTTTTGTATCTTTATATTGTTCTTCAAGTAGTAATTATTTAGATATATTATATGGAATGAATGGAATATATTTATTTATGATGTTCGACGAATTATTTAGAGGTGTTTTTAATTATTGATGATGAAAATCAAAAAAATGAAAAAAGAAAAAAGATAATGTCGAAAATATAGAAAAAACTAGTTAATTTCAAAGATTTAATTAATTAGTCTATTTTGTATAAATTTTTAATTTATAGAATTAAAAAATGTTTATAATTTTTACTATTATTTTTATATTTATATTAAATATAAACCACTAAAATTAAGGGATTTTTATGAACATTAAAAAAGATGAAAATATTAAATTTAAAGTTGGGTATCAAATTTTTCCAATCAGTTTTAAAGATTCAAATAATGATGGTATTGGAGATTTAAAAGGTATCGAAGAAAAATTACCATATCTAAAAGAATTAGGAATTGATATTATTTGATTATGTCCTATATATAAATCTAACTTTGCAGATGCAGGTTATGATGTAATAAATTATTGTGAAATCGATCCAAAATTTGGAACAATGGATGATTTTGATTCATTAATGAAAAATGCTAAAAAATTAGGAATTGATATCATGATGGATTTTGTAATTAATCATGCTTCAACTGATTCTTTTGAATTTAAGCAAGCTTGTTTGTCAAGAGATAATGAATACCATGATTTTTTTGTTTGAAGTGATAATCCAAAATTAGAAAATGAATCAATTTTTGGTAATTCAGCATGGGAATATGTTGAATCTGTTGATCAATATTATCTTCATATATTTGCAAAAGAACAAGCAGATTTTAATTTCCATTCTGAAAAATTTAAAAAATGATTATACAAAATATTTATTTTTTGACTAGAAAAAGGAGTTAAATTCTTTAGATTTGATGCAATTGAGCACATTGGAAAAACAGTTGATCCTTACATCATAAGATATGGAAAATATAATCATCAGTTTTTAGAAGAAATTGCAAAAAATGTAACAAGTAAATATGATTGTTATGTTGTTGGAGAATCTTGAAATGTTAATCCAGAAATAATGAGAAAATATTCTATTGAAGATAAAATTGTTGATTCATTTTTTAATTTTTCAACTTTATTTTTTGATTGAAAAAATCCTAATGGTGCAATGGCAAAGGTAAAAAATGAAGTTGATTGAAAAGATTTGCAAGATTATTTTAAATGACAAAAAGAAAATTTAATAACTGCAACTTCTTGAACAAATCATGATGTACCAAGAGCAATTGATAGATATTTTAAAACTGATATTAATAATCGTTTCTATGCTCAAACAGCAATGACAACATTATTAATGACAACAAAAGGGATTCCTTTTATTTATCAAGGTGAAGAATTTGGTATGTCTCCATTAGCAATTAATTCATATGATGATTTTGTTGACCAACAAATTTTTAGAAAAAAAGAAGAATTTATGAAAAATAATAATTACACAGATCAAGAATATTTTCAAGCAAATCTAACTGGTTCAAGAGATTTATCAAGATCTATAATGTCTTGAAATGATTCTAAAAATGCTGGATTTACAAATGATAATGTAAAACCGTATTACAAAAAAAGTAAAGATTTTGAAACAATAAATGCAGAAAGTGATATTTCTAAAAATAAAAAATCAATATTTTTATACACAAAAAAATTAATAGATCTTAGAAAAAATAAATATAAAGATTGATTTTGTGACTTTGATTCTATTGAAATAATAATATTAGATAGTAAAAAAACTATTTATAGTTTAATAAAAAACAATAAAAACATCTATGTTTCGATAAATTGAACTAATGAAGAACAAAAATGTAAAAGAGATATTAAAAATATATTGCTATCAAATTATGAAGATGATAAAGAAAAAATTAACAATGAAATATTAAAACCATTTGAAGCAACAATTTATGAATAATTAATAAAAAGGAGTTTAAATATGAATAAAATAAAAGGTTTAATTTTTGACTTAGATGGTGTAATAACAGATACAGCAAAACTTCATTTTGAAGCTTGAAAAAAAATTCTTTTAGAAAAAAACATTGAATATAGTCATGAAGAAAATGAATTATTAAAAGGACTTCCTAGAAAAGAAACTCTTCTTGCTATTTTAAATTTAAAAAAAATAAAATTAGAAGATGATTTAGTAAATAAAATGTGTGAAGATAAAAATAATTTATATGTTGAATTATTAAAAACACAATTAAAAAAAGAAGATATATTACCTGGAATTTTAAAATTATTAGAAGATGCTAAAAAGAAAAAATTAAAAATGGCAATTGCTTCTTCTTCAAAAAATGCAAAATTAATTTTAGAAAAATTAGATATTATTCAATATTTTGATTTTATTGTAGATGTTGATCAAGTAAAAAATGGAAAACCAGCTCCTGATATTTATTTAGCTGCTTGTCAGGGATTAAAATTAAAACCTGAAAATTGTATTGGTTTTGAAGATGCATTTGTTGGTGTTAAAGGTTTAATAGAAGCTAATATAAATGTTGTTTCAATAACAAACAATATTCCTGAAATGTATGTTAAAGGTACATATATTTGTGATGAAACAAAAGATATAGATTTATCTAAAATTGTTAGTTATTTTTCTTCAATTGAAAAATTATCATTTGAATCAATTTACCATACAGCTTATGGAAGATATGCGTACCAAAATTCAACTGGAGATACATTATCAGTCATTATAAGAACCAAAAGAGATAATGTTGAAAAAATATTTGTTAGAATGGGTGATCCATTTAATTGAAGAAAAAAAGATGGTTCAGAAGAAGGGGTAACTCAATTTGGTGGTGATGATACCATGTATTGAGAAGAAGAACAAAAACAACAAATGGAAAAATATCTGTCTGATGAATTGTTTGATTATTACAAAACCAAAATCCAAACAAAAACAAAAAGAGTTAGATACGCTTTTGAAATCCATGGTTTTGATGATACAAAAATACTATATGGAGAAAGAGGTTTTTTTCCTCTAACTGAATGTATAGCAGGAATTGGTTTTACATGAGGATATTTAAATGAAGGGAATGTATCTAATATACCAAATTGAGTATCAAAAACTATTTGATATCAAATTTTCCCAGAAAGATTTTGAAATGGTGATAAATCAAATGATAATCCTGGAACTTTAGAATGAGGTTCAGCAGAACCATCAGTTTCAAATTATTTTGGTGGTGATTTACAAGGGGTAATAGATAAATTAGATCATTTAGTTGATTTAGGTGTAACAGGGATTTATTTTACTCCAATATTTAAAGCAAATACAAATCACAAATATGATACTGAAGATTATTTATCAATTGATCCTCATTTTGGTGATGAAGAGAAATTTAAAGAACTAATTGATAAAGCTCATAAAAAGGGAATAAGAATAATGATTGATGCTGTCTTTAATCATTCAGGTTCTAAATTTGCTCCTTGATTAGATGTTGTTAAAAACAAAAAAAATTCTATTTATAAAGATTGATTTTGAGTTAATGATTTTGATGAATTAAAAAATTCAGATGAATATAAACCAAATTATTTCCAAGATTCAAATTATGTATATGAAACTTTTGCTTTTACACCACATATGCCAAGATTAAATTGATCTAATCCAGGAGTAATTGATTATTTTAAAAATGTTGTTGAAAAATGAACAAAATTAGGTATTGATGCTTGAAGATTAGATGTTGCCAATGAGCCTTCATTAAACTTTTGAAGAATGTTTAGAAAATGAGCAAAAGATATCAATCCTGAAATTTATATTTTAGGAGAGGTTTGATATAACTCTTCATTATATTTAAATGGTGATACTTTTGATGGTGTTATGAATTATTCTTTAAGAGATTGCATTATTAATGCAGTTAAAAATGAATGAGAAAAAGACAAAATAAAATTTGAATTAAGTAAATATTTACTTTTATACAATAACCCAACAAAAAGAGGAATGTTTAATTTACTAGGTTCTCATGATACTCCTAGAATTATGAATGTTTTTGAACATAATATTGATAAATTTAAATTAGCTTATAGATTGTTGTTCCATATGATTGGTTCTGTATGTGTTTATTACGGAGATGAAATTGGTATGGATGGAGAACATGATCCTGGATGTAGAAAATGTATGATTTGAGATAAATCACAATGAAATATGGAAATATATGAAATGTTCAAATCATTAATTAAAATGAGAAAAGAATATCCTCAATTAACAAATAGTGAAATTCAATTTATCGATGAAAACAATAAAAAAGAATTATTTAAATCAGAAATTAATGAAAACTTATTATGTTTTAAAATTTATAGAAAAACAAATGTTTTTTATTGTTTAGTTAATGTTTCTAACAAAGTACATGAAACAGAATTAGCTGATAAAAAATGATTTGATGTTTACTATAAAAAAGATATAGATAGTAAATTAAAAATAAAGCCTTATGATATGTACACTCTTGAAATTAAGAAATAGAAGGAAAATATATTTATGAATTGATGAAAAAATGTTGTTGTTTACCAAATTTATCCTAAATCATTCAAAGATACAAATAATGATGGAATTGGTGATTTAAAAGGAATTGAAGAAAAGATACCATATCTTAATCAATTAGGAGTTGGTGCTATTTGAATTTCACCATTTTTCTTATCTCCTATGGTTGATAATGGTTATGATGTTCAAGATTATAAAAAAATCAATCCAATATTTGGAACTATGGAAGATTTTGATAATTTGAAAAAAACATGTGATAAATATAACATAAAAATAATTGTTGATTTTGTTGCAAACCATACTTCTGATAAACATGAATGATTTCAAAAAGCATTAAAAAATGAAGAAAAATATAAAGATTATTATGTTTTTACAAAAGATCCAATTTGAGAAAAAAAATCAGTATTTGGTGGAGAAGCTTGAGAAAAAATTAACAATGATGAATATTATCTACATTCTTTTGCGGTTAATCAACCAGATTTAAATTGAGAAAATCCAAATGTTAGAAAAGAATTTAAAGAAATAATGAATTTTTGAATTGATAAAGGAATTGGTGGTGTAAGGTTTGATGTTATTGATGATATTGGTAAAAATCTAGATCGTGATTTAATTAAAAAAGGAATTTATATAGATATAGAGAAATTACATTCTTTTGTTAAAGAATGAAGAAATGAATCAAAATGAAATCAAGAAGATTTATTAACAGTAGGTGAATCTTGAGATTCTTCAACTGATAAAGCAATTCTTTATACAAATCCTGAAAGAAAAGAATTAGCAATGGTTTTTGGTTTTGAACACATTATGTCAAATTGAAATAATAAACCAAAGTGAGAAGCCGATAAATTAGATTTAGCAAAATATAAAAAAATTATTTCTAAATGACAAAAAGAAATTCATAACAATGGTTGATTAGCATTATTTATGTCAAATCACGATTTACCCAGAATGATATCTAATTTTGGTGATGAAAAATATCGTATAGAATCTGGGAAATCTCTTGCTCTTGTTTTACATATGTTGCAAGGAACTCCATTTGTTTATCAAGGTGAAGAAATTGGTATGTTAAATTGTAAATTTAATAACTTAGAAGAACATGATGATATTGAAATTCACCAAATGTATGAATCAATTAAAAAAGAAAATGATGATTATACAAAAGAAAAACATTTACAATATGTTGCAAAAATGAATCGTGATAATGCAAGAACACCAATGCAATGAAATAAAGATTTAAATGCCGGTTTTACAAATGGTAAACCTTGATTAAAAATAAATGAAAATTACAAAGAAATTAATGTTGAAGACGCTTTAAAAGATTCTAATTCATTATTTTATTGATATCAAAAATTAATTAATTTTAGAAAAGATTTAACTAATCCAATTTCTAATGTTATTATTAATGGAGATTTTGAATTAATTGATTCAGAAAATGAAAAAATATTTGCTTACAAAAGACAATATAATAATGAAGAATTAATAGTTATATCAAATTGATCATCTGATAAAGTTGAATTTAAATTTAATAAAGAAAATATCATTTTAAATAATTATGATTATATTAATGATAATTTATTAGAGCCATGACAATCAATTTTAATATTTATTAAAAAATAAACTTAACTATAAAACATTCCTAATAAAACGTTAAATTTATAACGAAATAGTTAAACTAAAATGTTAAATTTATAACGAAATAGTTAAACTAAAATGTTAAATTTATAACGAAATAGTATAAAATAA
>JAFWJI010000031.1 GCA_017511585.1 Mycoplasmataceae bacterium | reverse complement strand
TTATTTATTTTTTAACTTATTTTTTTCAGGATTATTTTATGTTTTTTTGGATTTGGATTTATTTCAAAAGTTGGACTTAATTTATCAATTATATTTGGATTGATTTTTTTTGAAGAATAAAGTTTTATAATAACTTCTCCTTCTTCAACTTTTTCATTTGTAACTTTTTTCAATTCAATTCCAGCTTCATTATCTATTTTATCTTCTTTAGTTTTTCTACCAGCACCTAATTCCATTGCAACTAAACCTAAAATCATAGAATTTTTTAAATACAAATAACCTGATTTATTTGCAATTACATCTAATGAATATTTTGGGTTTCATCAATTTTTAGATTGAATTTTATCAACATCTCCACCTTGATTTTTAACCATTTCAATAAATTTTTTAAAAGCTAATTCATTTTTTAAAACATTATCAATCATTTTGTAAGCTTCTTTTTCATTTTTAGCAATTTTAGATTCAATTAATAAAATACTGCTAGATGAATAAATTAGATCAACAAAATTTTTTTCACCTTTGTTTTGTAAAGTGTTGATAGCTTCAATTACTTCATTTTTATTACCAATCATTTTGCCAAGTGGTTGTTCCATATTGGTAATTTCAACTTTAATTTTCTTTTTCATTTTTTTACCAATTTGGATCATTCAATTTGCTAATTTTTCTGCTTCTTTTTGATTTTTCATAAAAGCACCAGAACCACATTTGATATCAAGTAAAATAACATCAGCTCCTGTTGCTATTTTTTTTGACATAATAGAAGCAGCTATTAAAGGGATTGAATTAACAGTTCCGCTTGTATCTCTTAATGCATAAATTTTTTTATCAGCCGGAACTAAATCATCTGTTTGACCAATTATTGAAATATTTGTTTTTTTAACTAATTCAATAAATTTTTCATCTGATAGAAAACAAGAAAAACCATCAATAGATTCTAATTTATCTATTGTTCCACCTGTATGTCCTAAACCTCTTCCAGACATTTTGGCAAAAATACCACCACAAGCAGCAATTATTGGTCCTAAGACTAAAGAAACTTTATCTCCAACTCCGCCTGTTGAATGTTTATCTACTTTTAATCCCTTAATTGAAGACAAATCAATTGTTTTACCACTAGCAATCATTGATTTTGTTAAATTGGTTGCTTCATCTAAATCCATTCCATTTATGACAATTGCCATCAATAATGAAGATATTTGATAATCTGGTATTTTATTTTGACTATAGTTTTGAACAAAAAAATCAATTTCTTTAAAATTTAGTTTTTTCTTATTTTTCTTTTTTTCTATTATTTCAATAATATTCATTTATAAAATTCCTAATGCAATTTCCATCATTTTAGTAAATTTTTGTTCTCTTTCTTGACTAGAAGTTTCTTCATGAGTAATTAAATTGTCTGAAATAGTAACAATAGCAGCAGCTTTTTTATTTAATTTTTTTGCATTAACAAATAAAGCATATGATTCCATTTCGACACAATCTGCATTAGTTTGTTCAATAATTTCATCAAGCGGTTTAGAAGAGTAAAAAACATCTGAAGAATGAACTCTTCCCCGTTTAATTTCTATATTTAATTTTTTTGCACTTTCTGCAATAGCATTATTTAATTCTGGCGAAGAATTTTGAACATTAGTTTTTTGACCTAAAACAAACTCACTAAAAGTAGTTGAATATGAATAAGCTTCATCAATTAAAAAAATATCATATAGATTTAATTCTTTTTTATATGAACCAGCTGAACCAATTCTAATTATGCTATCTACATCATAAAATTTAAATAATTCATATGAATATATTCCAATAGATGGTTGTCCCATACCTGAACCAGCTACTGTTACTTTTTTTCCATTATATTCACCTGTAAACATTAACATATTTCTAACAGTGTTAATTTGTTTTACATTTTTTAAAAAATTTTCAGCAATAAATTTTGCTCTTAATGGATCTCCAGGCATTAAAACTATTTTTGCAACATCTTCTTTTTTAGCATTAATATGTGGTGTCATATTCCCTCTTTCTAAAAGTTTTCAATAATTATAAAAATTATATTGTAAATATAAAAATTAACTTGATATATTTCAATTTAAAAAAGCATCAAATTTTGATGAATTTGTTTTTTCTATTGAAATTCCAAAGACCATTTTAGCTAAAGCAAATAGAAACATTCCAAAAGCTGGAGTTAATAATATTAATATCACTATTCCTAGTATTGTTAATCCTATTCCAGGAAGCGGAATAAATAAAATTTGATTATTATAATCTAAAAATTTATAAATTCAAAGAGGTTGATTTGGATAATTTGTATCTGGAGCAAAATTTACAAGATAATAAACAATAACTGTTAGTATTATGTATATAGGAATATATAAAGAATTAATTCAAAGAATTTTTCATTCTAAAAAAATTTCTTTTCTTATTATAAAAACCATTATAAAACTAGAAATTGGAATTAATAAATGAACAAAAATTGTTTTTGTTGCTTCATATGAATTGTATTTAAAAGAATCAAATTTAAATACAAACATTGATAATAAACATAAAAATAATAAAGTTGATGAACAAAAAAATAAATTATTTATTATTTTGCTTTTTGATAAAAAAACATATGAAATACCAATTATTAAAAAATAAATATTAACTTGAAAAGTGTAAAAAATTAATTGATATCAATCTCCTAAACTTTTTCTTAAATGATCTTGTTCGATAAAACCTGAAACACCATAAGAACCTTTTTTTCCAACACCATCCATAAAAATGAAGAATAAAATAATTATTAGGTATATAAAACAAATTGAAGAAATAAATATATTTTTTATATTAAATCTTTCGTTTTTCATAAATTAATTAAAAATCCATAATTTCTTTTTTATTTTCTCAATTAATTTTTTCAAATTCTTCTAATGCTTTTTCATTCATTAATATTTTGTAAGTTATTTTATTAATTTTATCTTTTTTAAAAGTTGATATTAGTTTTATAGAAAAGATTCCATCAATTCCATTTATTTTTTTTAAGTAAATTTCATTTTCATAATCTTTTTCAATTTCTAAAGTAATATCTCTTTCTTTTAATGGATTTGAATCAAATTCTAAAAATCTATTATGTCCTTTATAAATACAATCTTTTAATATTTCGGCAAAAATAACATCTGAATCATATTTAAATGGATTAAATTTACCAATTCATCCAACCATTATTTGACCTAAAAATAATCCAGCATTATAATTTGGATGTAAAAATGAATTATCTAATCTTCTAATTTCAAATTTTTGTTTTGCTATTTTTTCAATATCATTTTTAATTTGAGAATATGTTTTTTGATTAGAAGCAATTATTATTGCATTACGATCATTGATCATTCCTGTATCAAAAAAAGATGCATTTTCCATTTTTCTTTTTTTATTGTATTCAAAAACATTTAATAAAGGAATAGCAATTGAATTTCTAATTGAATTATATTCTTCTGAAACACATGTTTTAAGATTTTTAGTTTCATTAAAATTAAAAGGATTAAATTCATTTTTTTCTTTGTTAATTAAAGTATATGTTCAAGCTTGTGTATAACCAAGAGCAGAAATATTTTTTTCAATTGTTTCAATTTCTGAATAAATTGTTGGTTTTAGAGCAATTTGTTTTGGTTCAAAATTATTTAATCCATAAAATCTAAAAACCTCTTCAACAATATTTTGCATATTTTTAATATCATGTCTTGTATTTGGGATTAATACTTTATTTTCTTTAAATTGGAAATTTAATATTTCTAATGATTTAATTGCATTTTTGTATTTTAAATTTTCAGTTATTTCAAAACCGGCATAGTTATTCAAATATTTTTTATCAAAATCAATTTCAATTAATTTAGGACTAATTGGATTTAATAAATTTGAATGATTTTTAAAATAATTTGAAATAAAGTTTTTTGTAATTAAAATCGATCCTGAAGAAATAATTCTAGAACTATTAATAGAACTATTAGTTACTTTTTTAGAAATTTTTGAATTATTTCTAATTGTTTTTTGATTAATTTGTGAAAATTCAAAGAAGATTTTTTTAGAACTACTATCTGCTATATAATCTTTATTTTCTTCAATTCCTAAAAGAGAAATATTATTTTTTCCATCATTTAAATAAGTTAATTGATTTTCTGATTTGATAGTAATTTTGTTACCTATTTTTTCCAAATCAAAAACTCTTAAGCAAACCCCTGTATTAATCATTGTCAAATTTGCAAAATTAATTAATTCATTATCATCTAATTTAATATTAGATTTTAGAAGTAATATTAAATCAGATATTGATAATTTAAATTGGTCTTGATTAGCAACTTCAATACCATTTAATTTATTTTCATCATTAGATTCAATTTTTATTGAAGAATTTAAATTAGATTTATTTTCTTTAATTAATTCATTATTAATTTTAGTTTGAAAATAAGCAGCTAATTCTTGGGCAAATATTTGATATGATAAAGCATCTGATCTATTTGATAAAATTGAAACTTCAATTATATTATCTTCTAAATCAAAGTATTTAATAGGATCTAGATTTAAATCATCAATTGGATCAATTATTAGAATACCTTCATTAATTTTTTTTGTTAATAATGAAGAATTAAAACCTAATTCAGAAAAAGACATTAACATACCTTCGGAAATGATGTTAGCCATTTCTTTTTCTTTAATTTCGATTCCATTTATTTTTGAACCCGGAACACAAGCGATTAAAAAATCACCAGTTTTAACATTTTTTGCTGTTGTTTGAATTGTTCTATTTTTGTCATTAAATTTAATTTTACAAATTGTTAATTTATCTGAATTAGGATTTTTTTCAACACTTAAAACTTGTCCAAATTTAATTTTTTCATTTTTATTGAATTTATTTACTGATTCTACTTCAAAACCAATGCAATTGATTGCATCAATAATTTGATCTAATGAAATGTTTTGTTTTAAATTAGCCAATTGTCTTAGTTTATTTTCAGAAAAAAACATGTTATCTCCTTAATTAATTTCAATAAAAATTATTTAAATTGTTTCAACATTCTTAAATCATTTTTAAAAAATTCTCGAATATCTTTAATTCCATATTTAATCATGGCAATTCTTTCTATTCCTATCCCGCCAGCTATCCCTCTAAATTCATGAGGATTTTTATAACCAGCAAGTTTTAAAACATCTTCATTAATCATCCCGGCTCCTAGAACTTCAATTCATGAACCTTTGTAAAAAATATCTACTTCTATAGAAGGTTTAGTAAATGGGAAAAATGAGGGTCTTGTTCTAATTTCTAAATTTTGTTCAAAAACATAAGAAAGAACAGATTTAATTGTTCAAAGTAATGATTCAATATTATGATCATCAATTGATAAAAAATCTAATTGAGTAAATTGATGAGAATGAGTTTGATCATCTTCATCGTTTCGATAAACTTTACCAATTGAAAAATAAGAAAAATTTTTATTTGCAAATTTTTCCAACATTCTAGCAGTTGTTCCTGTATTGTGTGTTTTTAATAATGTATTTTCAGTTAAATACAATGTATCTTGCATATCTCTTGATGGATGATCTTTTGGAATATTTAATTGTTCAAAATTGTAAAAATCACTTTCAATTTCGATTGTTTTTTCTTCAAAATAACCATTTTGTAAAAATCATTGTCTAAATCTTTGACTAATTAAAAAAAGAGGATGATAATTTATCATATCTTCAGTATGAGCATATATATCATTTGTATCTTTTTCAATTTTTTCTTTAATTGATTCTTCTTTAATTTTATTTAATTGAATTTCTAATAAATGATCAATTTCATTTCTTAATTTTGAAAGTTGTTTACCTAATTCTGCTTTTTGTTTTTGATCTGCTTTTTTAATTTCATTTTGTAATTCAAAAATAGGACCATTTTGTGAAAAAATCCTATTTTTTGTTAATTTGTATTCTTCAAAATTTTTTATGTTTTCAATTAATTTTTTATAATCCATATTTTTTTCCTATGTTAGTAGTATATATTGTTTTTTAATTTCAATTTCTTAATTTTGAAATTTGGTTCATACTTTTTAATTAAATTTCAAAATTCTGGTGAATGATTAGGAAATTTATTATGAGCTAGTTCGTGAACGATAACATAATCAATTATTTCTTTATCAAACGAAGATAAATTTATTGAATAATAAATAATTTTTTTTAAAACATGATTTGTTGCCCAAGCATTTCTTTTTTTTCTAATCTTAATTTTATGTGGTTCAATGTTCATTAATTTTTCAAGAAATATTTGTTTATTTACTAGATATTGGATTAATTCTTTTTTTCGATAAAAATCAATTGCCTCAATTTTTTGTTTATTTAAATATGAAATTTTGTAATTATTGATAATTATTTTTTTGTTGTTTTGATCATCTAGAAAATATTTTTTTTGTCCAAATAAATAAAATCAATTTTCAATTTCATTAATTGGTTTATTAAGTTCTCTTTCTTTTCTATATTTATCAAATCTTTTTAAGTGCTTTTTTAAAAAAATAATTATATTTTCATCATTTAATTTATTAGGCACTGATACTTCAATTTCATTTTTTCGATTTATTTTAATTATTAAGTTTTTTATATTCTTTCTTCTAATTATTAGATCGATTCCATCAAATACATTGATAGAATCATCCTTAAATTGTGAATGTTTTTTCATTATATTCCTTAGAAAAAGAACGTAGTAATTCTTTATCCTTTTTGCTAGTTGTTTGATGATCAATTAATTTTTCATACATTTTTTCAATTTCGCGTCTTGATATTTTTGGAATTAAAGAAGAAACAATCCCTTCCATTGTAATATCTAATTCATTAGATTTGATAATAAGAACATGAGAAGGAATATTTTTAATATCTATTTCTTTTGTACTTACTGAATCAAATATTATTAATGAAATAATCGGCATTTTAATATCAGTCATTTTTACAATATGATCAATGTGTTTATCATTTTGTAAAATTGGTGATTTTATTAAGTGTTTATTTTGACCAATAACTTTTATTCATTCTTTTTCATTACCATTACCATAAATTAAATTAGCATTAATATTTTTTACTTCAACACATATTAGAGCTCTAGTTGTTAATAAAATCCCATCTACTTCAAATATTTTGTTGTTGTTATATTTAAACATTGTTGCTGGAATAAATAATGAATCATTAATATTTGCTCATAAACTTAATTTTTCATTAATAGCCAATTCTGTCATTTTCCCTTTTTTAATTAATTCATTTTCTTTAGATTTTTTTTTGAATCTAAAAAAAAGTCAAACAGAAAATAAAACTGTTATTAATGTTAAAGATATAGAAATTCCTATTATAAACCCATTCATATATTAAGAATTTTAACAATAATTAACATTAAAATTTTTATATTTTGTAATATAATTGTTTATACTTTTAAAAAATTTAAAATTATAGTAATCTAGGTAATTGAAGAAAACAAATTCAAACGAAGGAATTAAACATGGCAAATATTAAATCAAAAATTAAAAGAATTAAAACAAATGAAAAATCTAGACAATACAATGCAGCAATGAAATCACGTGTTAGAAAAGCTATTAAAAAAGCAAAAATGGCTGCTCTTGGAAAAGATCCAAAAACAAATGAATTGGTTTCATATGCACACAAAATGATTAATACTTCTGTTTCAAAAGGTGTTTTCCATAAAAATAATGGAGCAAGAAAATCTTCAAGACTTGATGCTTTTGTTAAAAAAACTTTATCAGCTTAACAATAATTTTTTAGTTTTAAGATAGAAAATCGCTATTTTTTGATATAATAATAAACTTGAGAAAAAGCTTTAGAAATTTTTTGTTTTGATGATGTTCGTCATTTTATTAAATTATTTTTATAAAGGACTATAAAACATCATGATAGAACAAAGTTTAGAAAAATTAGAACCTACAATTCAAGTAATTGAAAAAAGATTTGGTAAAGAATCAATAATGATTTTAGGAAATGTTGATAAAACAAAAGTTTCCACATTTTCTTCTGGATCAATTTCTCTTGATTACATATTAGGAATAAACGGCTTTCCTAAAGGAAGAATAATTGAAATTTTCGGACCAGAATCTTCTGGAAAAACAACAATTGCATTACATGCTATTTCTGAAATTCAAAAAAATGGAGGAATTGCTGCATTTATTGATGTTGAACATTCAATCGATCCAGTTTATGCCAAAAATTTAGGAGTAGATATTGATAAATTAGTTTTATCACAACCTAATAGCGGTGAAGAAGCTTTGGAAATAGTTGATATTTTAGCTAAAAGCGGTTGTATAGATTTGATAATTGTAGATTCAGTTGCAGCGCTAGTAACTGAAGCTGAGTTGCAAGGAGATATGAAAGATCAAACAATCGGTTCTCAAGCAAGACTAATGTCAAAAGCGTTAAGAAAAATTACTAGTAATTTATATAAAAATAAAACAACAATTATTTTTATTAATCAAATTAGAGAAAAAGTTGGTTTAGTATTTGGTAATAACGAAACTACAAGTGGTGGAAGAGCTTTAAAGTTTTATTCTTCTATTAGAATCGATGTAAGAAAAATATCTTCAATTAGTGTAAATGATTCAATTATTGGAAATATTATCAAAATGAAAGTTGTTAAAAATAAACTAGCAGCACCTTTTAAAAGTGCTACAACAGAAATTATTTTTTCAAAAGGAATTTCAAGAATATCAGAAATGATTGATTTAGCAGAACAACACAATATTTTCCAAAAAAAAGGTTCTTGATATTCTTACAAAGATAAAAACATTGCTCAAGGAAAAAATAATTTAAAAGCATTATTAGAATCTTCACAGCAAATTTATGATGAAATTAATTTAGAAATTAAACAAATTTTAGGATCAAAATAATATTTATAGTTATTACATTTTATTTAATTTAAATATAAAATATAATATTAAAATACTATGTCAAAAAAGAATAATATAAATGTTTTGTTTATAGGTGATATATTTGGTGAATCTGGAATTTTAAAAGTAGAAAGCACTTTACCAAATATGAGAAAAAAATATAACTTAGATTTAGTTATTGCTCAATCTGAAAATGTTTCTGGAAGAAAAGGATTAGATCCAATTGATTACAATAGATTGATGGCAGCTGGTGTGGATGTATTTACTTTAGGTAATCACGCTTTTGCAAAATCATCAATTAATGAAATAATAAATAATGAAAATATATTAAGACCACACAATGTTGATAGTATTTATCCTGGTAAAGGAACTAATATTTTTCAAATTGGTGATTTAAAAGTTCGAGTAACTTCTTTATTAGGTATTACATTTAATGAATTAAATTATCCATGAGAACAACATCATGCTAATAATTTTTTTGATTCTATTGATGAAATAATAAAAACAGATGATTCTGATTTTCATATTATTGATTTTCATGCAGAAACAACAAGCGAAAAAAATGTTTTTGCTCTTTATTTAGATAATTATTGACCAAAAAAAGTTTCTGCACTTTTAGGGACACATACTCATGTTCAAACAAATGATGCAAGAAGATTGGATAATAATCTTTTATATGTAACAGATGTTGGTATGACTGGTCCTAAAAATTCAGCAATAGGAGCAAATTTTGAAGAAGTTTATAGAAAAATGAGATTCAATGATAAAAAAAGTTTTGTAGCATCTAATAACGAATCAGAATTAAATTGTGTTTTTTTAAAAATTAACAAAAATTTTTCAAAGATATTTTTAGTTAAAAAATAGTAATTAAAGAAAATAAAATTTTTTTTATCAAAAAAACTTTTTTGTTGTAAAATTAAAAAACCTAAACGAAAAATTCTAATATTTGTTTACTAACATAATATATGTGTTTTTAGTTTGGGTGGAGTAGTTTTTTGAAAACTGGTTATAAGAACCATATCCATGTTAATTTCGAGAGTTTGATCCTGGCTCA
>JAFWJI010000030.1 GCA_017511585.1 Mycoplasmataceae bacterium | reverse complement strand
AATTTTGTTAGATCCAGAAAAAGCATAATCACCAATTGAAACTAGATTTTCTAAATTGATTTCTGTATTTAGAAAATCACAACTATAAAAAGCTCTATTTTCAATTTGTTGTATTTGATCTAAGTTAATATTAATATTTGTTCAATCTAAAGAATCAAATGTTGATTCTTTTATTGTTGTAACATTTTGAGTATTTATTGTTTCAATATAACTTTCATATCCTGTTAAATAATCTTTGAAATTTGTAACATCAGTATTAATTCCATAAAATTTTTCTAAGTATAAAGTTTTTTGGCTAATTACACCATTTTTTTCAAACTCAGAATATATTTTTCTTTCGATATTAATATTTTTAGTTTTTAAAGAATTATAAAAATCAACATTTATTTTTTGAACTAATTCATTAAAAACAATTTGTTTGTCCAAAATATTATTATTATCAAAAAAGAATTTTCAATCAGAACTTAATGAATAAGAAAAATTTTGAATTATATCTTTGCTAAAAATTATTTTTTGAATTTCTAAAGGATTAGAATTAAATGAAAAAAAATAATCATCTAATTTTTCAATATCTGATGATGAATTGAAAGAATTTAAATTTAATTCTTTATTTTGGATTAATTTCAAAATTTCTTCATTAAATTCTCTTGTTACATTTGTTGATTGAGGGAAAATATTTTTATTGATTTTTATAATAGAACTAGGAATGTGTACTTTTTCAACTGTTCAATATGAGAAACGATTTGTAAATTCATTTACAGTAGGTAAAATTACCTCAGAACAATTTAGTCGATAATTATTTAGTAAATTATCAGAATATTTAAATTTAGTAGGTAAATAAATTTTATTAAATTTTAAATTTGTTCTTGTTATTTTACTTCTAGTAAGAAAATCAAGAAATTCTTCTAATTTTTGTTCAGAATCTAAATAATTTAACATTAAATTAGGATTAGTTGAAGAATTGTCAAAATCTAATATTTGATCAAGAGATTCTATTGAATTAATTTTAGTATTTATAATAACGTTTTTATCAAAACAATTATTAGAATAATTTATAACTTTATTAGGCAAATTAATTTCTTTAATTAAATTATTTTTAAAAATTTCATTATTCAAATTTGTAATTGTTGCATCTTCTGAAAAAAATACATTAGTAATATTATTTCTTTTAAAATCACATTCAGGTCCAAAAACTAAATTTTTAAAATAAGATAAATCTAATTCATTTATGATAACTTTACCTTGTAATCTCACATTTATTTCTACTGCTTCTTCAACAACTTTGCTTTTAGGTCCAATAAAAAGTTTTCCTAAATGATCGCTAGTTAGAAAAGAAGTTGGAGTTTGATTAAAATCATCTTGATTTAAAATTGTAAAAGTATCTTTTTGGTTTTCATTAACATTTAAACTAGGTACTACAGAAGTGTTTTTTAAAACTATTTTTTGCTTTGTTTTTTGATCAAATAAACTTAATTTAAATCGAAAATAGTTTGGAAGATTCATTTTTAAATTTTGACTAGGAATTTCTAATTCATAATCAATACCGACAGTATTAACAAGTGCTCTTTGTTTATCAATATAAGTATTAATAAAATCTCGATTTAAAATTGTAGATTTTTCTTCAAATAAATCTATTATTCTTGTTTCTTGAAATTCTTCTTTTAAATATAAAGACCTTGATATGTTTTCATAAACTTCTTGAAAATAATTTTCATCAGTTGAAAAATTAAAATATGATGATTTTCAATCATAAATAACATATTTTGAATTTTCTAAATTAGTTATTCTAAATTTACAACTTATTGTGTTATTGTCTTTTTCATTAAAAACTGGTTCTTGTTCTATTTCTAATTTAAATGATGATTGATTAATAGAATCATTAAATTTAAGTCTAAACATCTTAATAATTTCATTTTTATCACTTTTATAATTATTGAAATAATTAAGGGAAATATTAATTTCTTGATTCAAAGCTACTTCAATTTTTTTATCAATAATTAATTGTTTTAATTCTTTATCTCCAATTAATAAATTATCATCGACATTGTTATTGTTATTATCATCATTGTTATTATTGTCATTTTTTTTTGAACATGAAACTATAAAAATAGGACTAAATATTGATAAAGAAAAAATAGAAAATAATAATTTGTAATAAAACTTATTTTTTTTATTAAACATAAGTAAAAAACCCTCATTTAATACAATAATTAAATTATAAAAAAATAACTCTTAAATTAAAGAATTATTTTTTATCTATATGTTTTTATCTATATCAATTTTTATTATTTTAATGTTGATTGATTTTGAATATTAACTTGTTGTGTACTATTAAATTTATCAATAACTTCAAATAAACCACCAACAAAACCAAACATTGATTCAGGAATATAGTTGTATTTACCTGAAATTATTGCTTCTACTGAAGAAAGAGTTTCTTCTAAAGAAACAAATCTTCCTGGTATTCCTGTAAATTTCTCAGAAATTGTAAATGGTTGTGTCAAGAATCTTTTCAATCTTCTTCCTGTTTCAACAGTTTTTTTATCTTCTTCAATTAAAGCTTCAAATCCTAAAACATTTATTATTTCTTCTAATTTAATTAATTTGTAAAGAATTTTTGTTGTGTTTTTAGCAATATGAATGTGACGTTTTGAAGTGAATTTTACTGATAATAATTTTGATGAAGAAGCTAACGGATCTACAGCAGGATAAATACCTTGAGCAGCCAATTGTCTAGATAAGATAATTGTTGAATCAAAGTGAGCAAATGTTGCAACAGGAGCTGGATCTGTAAAGTCATCGGCAGGAATATACATAGCTTGAATAGAAGTAATATCTCCATCTAATGATGAGTTAATTCTTTCTTGTAATCTACCCATTTCTGAAACCAATGTTGGTTGGTAACCAACTGTTGAAGGTGTTCTTTCAAGAAGAACTGAAAGTTCAGAACCTGCTTGAACATAACGGAAAATGTTATCTATAAATAATAGAACTGATTTACCTAAATTGTTTCTAAAGTATTCAGCAATTTTAACACCTGTAAATCCAGATCTAAAACGTAATCCTGGTGCTTCGTTCATTTGTCCGAAAACAAAAGTTGTTTTTTCTAAGAATCCTAATTCTTTAGCTTCTTTTCATAATTCATGACCTTCACGAATACGTTCACCAATACCAACGAAAACAGATAAACCATCATGGTGTTTAATAAATGTATTAATTAACTCTTGAACCACAACTGTTTTACCAACTCCGGCTCCACCTAATAATCCTGTTTTTCCACCTTTTGCAATAGGGATTAATAGATCTATAACTTTAATTCCTGTTTCAAGTAATTCTGTTTTTGGAATAACTTTATATCTATCTTTTTGTTTAGATTCTGTAACATGTAATGGCGCATATTGTGAACCTGATAATGGATGTTCTGGATTATCTAGAATTCTACCAACTGGATCAATAACTCTACCTAAAATTTTTGGTGATATTGTTATTGAATATGGTTGGTTTCTTGATTTTAATTCTTGACCTATTGAAAGCCCTCCTTCAGCTCCTAAACAGAATGCTGAAACTAATTTATCATTAATAATTTCTGAAACTTCAAGAAGTCTAGTTTCATTGTTGCTTAAAGTACATTCAAAAACAGAACCTGCCATTACTTTTTCTGAAGCTTGTATTATTTGTATTTTATAAACTTGTGATTTTACTTCAGAAATAATACCTTTTATAACATAACCCTTCATTTCTAAAGGTTTAACAGGGTTTGTAGGTTCGAATTTTTTACCTACATTTTCTTTTTTTCTTAAAAACTCAGAAGAAGATTGAACTTTTAAAATTGATTTAATTAATGATGTTTTTTCTGTTCTATCATATGAAGGAATTTTAAGAATATCAGCAATAACATTTAATTGACCTTCTAACATTAACGCTAATTGATCAACTGTATATATTTTGAAAGCAGATTTTTCCATTTCATCTTCAACTGATTTAGAAAGTCTAATTTCTTTTGTAGTTATTTTTTCTTCGCTAGTTAAATTTGTAGTAATAGTCATTGTGTCTGAAGAAGTTGTTTCACCAATTTTTTCAATATTTTTTTTAACTAAAAAATCAATTTTTTCAATATTTTTTAGTTTTTTCATATCATTGAATTCTTGTGTTTTTAAAACAACAGCATCTCCAATTTTATCTTTATTGTATTCAGAAGAAGCATTCTCATATCCATCAGTAATTATTATGAATAATACCTTATCAGTATTAGCTTTCTTAAAATAATTAATAGTACTACCTAAAGCATCATATAATGCAGTACAACCTCCTACATAATAATCATCATTAGTAAGCTTCTTAATATCTCTAATATTCTCTCTCTTATATAAATACTCATAATTATCACTAAATAATACGGTACTAACTAGAGTAGTGTACTTATTCTTCTTATTCTTTTCTAAATACTCATTAAAACTACTAATAGTATGTTCCTCACTACCACTCATTGAGCCACTCTTATCTAATATAAAAACTACATCTAATTTCTTTTCTTT
>JAFWJI010000002.1 GCA_017511585.1 Mycoplasmataceae bacterium | reverse complement strand
TAAAATTAAAAATTTCATAATTAAATCAATTTTTATGAAAAGTTATTCCTTTAATATAATTTAAAACATTTTTTTCATTCATTGAATCAATTTGAGATTGTAAAAAAGTTTGTTGAGGCAAGTTTGTTGTTAATTCATTTAATCTATTTTTTTCTTGCAATAAATAAGGAGTTAAATCATCATAATTAAATGAAAATTCTTTTGATAATTTAGAATACCCACTAAATGTAATTTTAATTTTGAATTTAATAGAATTTCCATCATTTGCAAATTGATCTATTGAATAATTAAAATTATTTTTTTTATTAAAACCGTTTATATAAGTTAATAAATTGTCTTTATTTATTTGATCTTTAAATAAAAGTGTTGTATTTAAACTTAACTTTAAACTATTAACTCTAGTAACTTCTTGTTCTAATTTATTTGAAATTTCTTGTTCTACATTATTTTCAACTTTAGTTTTATTATCTTTACATGAAACAATAATAGGCAATAAAGTTAAAGATATGGGTAAACTTAAACCAATAAATAAATTTTTGTATTTTTTCATAATTATCTCCTTGAAGTTAATCCATTTGGAAATAAATTAGTTTTGAAATTAGGGTCTTTACCATATATTTTTACAAGAGAATCATAGTATGAATTTTTTTGTTTTGGATATCCACCTCTAATTAGATCATATTGAGGTAGGTTGTAATTTCCATAATATCCCTTATAGTCATAACCTCCACAATAAAATGCTTGAGATTGTCCTGTGGCCGCATTATTATCAGAACCAAAATGAACACCAATTGCATATCCGTTTTCATCAATAGTTAAACCACCAGATGAACCGGGGGCCATATTTCCATTATTTACTCCATATATTAAACCATATGTAGCATAGCTAGTAGTCTTGTTAAAATTGCTTGTAGCAGAAGGGGTGTTATCTATTCATTCATAATTATATCCAAATCATGGCATAGCTATATGCCCATCAAATCCGCCATAAGTATGTGTTCATGTATTATAGTGTTGTGATTTACTTAAACCTTGATTTGGATCAGTTTTACCTTGATCATACAAAACTTTGTTTGTATTTGTTGAAACAGTTCTAGATGCATGAGTGCCACTATTACCAACTTGAGGAAATCCTAAGTCATAAACTTTAGAAGTTCGATTTTCAGGATTATTTATTAAGTCAGATTCACGATATTTAAATTGTTTGTCTTTTTCTCATTCAGCATAATTATTTGTTGCTTGTCTTGCTTGTTGTTCATTTTCAAAAGTTAATTCAAAAACACCAAAATCTGCATATTCTTCTTTATTAGAAAAAGAGTTAGTAGAACTATCTTTAGGAGAAGTGGTTAAAAAATCATTACCAGTAAAAATTGTTTTTGCTGGTGGATTTTCAACATAATAACCTTCTTTATAAACTCCTATATAATCAGTATCTTTAGTTTCATCAAACATTTTTACTGTTGTATTTGTTCAAAAATTATCAGGAGAACCAATAGTACTTGTAATTTGTTCATTTGGTTTGATTTTTTCATGATTTAATTTTCATAAATCAATTCATCTTGTATTTTCATCTCTGTAATCACCTTTGATATTAGAAGTTTGATCAAAAATGTTTGGGTCTCATTTTCCAAACTTTTCAGGATAATTTTTATCATTTGCAACTTTTAAATCATCTAATACATGAGCATTTGTTCCAAAGTATCAAGTAAGAGGGTAACTACCATCGTTTGTTAGTTTGTAATCTAAAATTCAACAAGTACCTATTGATTCTGTTGTATTATTGAATGTAACACTAAAAACTCTTTTAGATAGCTCTAAGTGTTTTTCTGTAGGAATAATTCCTTCTTTGGCAAATTGGAAAGGACCAGTTGGTGTATTAGGATCACCTGGATAATTAAAAGTTGGTTCTCCATCTGCTTTTAATGTAACTAAATTACCTTTGTAATTTGGATAATTAAAATGTAGTTTTTGTAGATGGTCTATAGAAAATTGATTCACTTCTTCTGGCTTTGTATCACTTTTATAAGATCATCCAGGTTCTAATTGTCCTTCTGCATCATTAGAAATTGAATAATCAAAACTTAATTTATCTATTTGTTTAGTAATAAAATTGTTAAATTTAAAACTAATTTTTATATCAAAGATAAACTTATTATTAATTGAGTCATCAAAATTTAAAACTTCATAATTAAATCAATCTTTATGAAGATCAAAATAATATAAAATTTTTTGAGGATCAGTTTTAATATTTATTATTTGACTTTCTGAAAATTGTTTTTTAAATTGAATCCCTGATATTCTTTCTTTTTCACTTATTAAATATGGTGTTAAATCAATGTATAGTAATTTAAATTCTTTTGATATTCCTTCTTGATTTGAAAAAGAAGTAGAAGTTATTTTAATAGTAAAATTAATAGATTGTCCATTATCTTCAAATGTATTTATTGAATAATTAAAACCTTTGATTTTACTAAAACCATTAATATTATCTAGAACAGTGTTTGAATTTAATTGATTTTTAAATAAATTCAATGATTTTAAACTTAAATTTAAATTATTTATTCTATCAATTTCTTGTTTTATAACAGCATCATTATTAGATTGCTCTTCACTAGTTTCATTTTTTTTACAAGAAATCATTGATAAAGCTAAAATTGAACATATTGGAAAACCTAAACCAATAAATAAATTTCTATATTTCTTTTTCATTTGTTATTTTCACTTTCAATTAATTAATCAATTAATTTTAGTTTTGTTAATTCAAGTTTAATTGTTTCAATAGCATCTTCTTCATCTGGTCCTATAGCTTCAATTGTTACTTCATCGTTTTTTTTAATTCCTAAAGCCATAATATTCATTATAGATTTAGCATTTGCTTCTCTACCATTTATAATTATTTTTATCTCAGAAATAAAAGAATTAGAAATTCTAGACAATTCAGATGCAGGTCTTGCATGTAACCCTATTGGATCTATAATTTGAGCTGTAAATTTTGTCATTTTTTCTCCTTACAAATTGATATTTAGAACAAAATTTTGTTTGTTATAAATAATTATAAACTAAAAAAATAGTGCAATATTACTAAATTAGAATTTATCAATCATCATTAAATTTATTAGAAAAATGGTATAATTTTTTAACATTTGAAAAATTAACAAAAAATTATTAAATTTAACAAAAAATAACAAAAATTAGGAGAATTATGCAATTGTTCCAAAAATCAATTATAAAAAAACCAGGAAACTTAGTAAATGCAAAAGAAATTATTAAGAAAGCTTATAAAGAAAAATATGCAGTTCCTCATATAAATATAAATAATTTAGAATGAACAAAAACTGTTTTATTAGCTGCAGAAGAAGCAAAATCACCTGTTATTTTAGGTACTTCAGAAGGTGCTGTTAAGTATATGGGTGGATTTAAAACAATATATGGTATGGTAGTTGGTTTAATGGAAGATTTAAATATTACTATTCCTGTTGTTTTACATTTAGATCACGGTTCTTTAGAAGGGGCAAAAAAAGCTTTAGAAAATGGTTATACATCTGTTATGTATGATGGTTCACATGAAGATTTTGCAACTAATTATCAAAATTCTATGGATATTGTAAAACTAGCAAAAAAATATAATGCATCTGTTGAAGTAGAAGTAGGTTCTATTGGTGGAGAAGAAGATGGAATAATAGGTGATGGTGAAATTGCTGATCCAGAACAAGCAAAACAAATGGCAGAACTTGGTATTGATTTTTTAGCAGCAGGAATTGGAAACATCCATGGACCTTACCCTTCAAATTGAAAAGGATTACAATTTGAAGCTTTAGATAATATTTCAAAAAGTTGTGGTATTGGTATGGTATTACATGGTGGTTCAGGTATACCAAAAGATCAAATTCAAAAAGCTATTTCATTAGGAATTTCAAAAATAAACATTAATACAGAATTACAACAAGCAAATGCAAAAGCAATATGAGAATATGTTGAATCTGGAGAAGCTAAAAAAGGGAAAAATTTTGATCCAAGAAAATTGTTAGCTCCAGGAATTAAAGCAATGAGAGAAACAGTTTTAGAAAAAATTGATGAATTAGGTTCTAGAAATAAAGCTTAAGCAAAATTTCATAGTATTAATTAATTTTTTGTTTTTTATTTTTTCTTTAACTTCTTCATGTTCTTTGATTTCTAATTATTCAATACAAATTAGTGTTGATAAAGTAATTGATGGAGATACTTTTGAAACAAATAATGAAAAATATAGAATTTTAGGCATTGATACACCAGAATTAAATGAAGATTCAAATATACAATATTTTTATGCACAAATAGCAAAAGAAAAAGCGATTAAATTATTACAAAATCGCTTTGTTGTTTATGAACATTTTAAAAATGATAAATATGATAGAAAAATTGTTAAAATCACTCTAGATAATGGACAAGATTTTGCTTCATATATGATTGAAAATGGTTATGGCATTGTTAGATATATATCAAAAAACAAATCTAATCCATTTTATTACTATGATCATGAATATATTGATAATTTATATAATTTGCAAGATAAAGCTGAGAAAAACAAAGCAGGTTTTTGAAATGAATCTATTGAAAATATCAAAAAAATTTATTCGTAGATTTGATGAAATAATATAAAATATTTAAAGTTTTATTGATTTGTCTTAAAAATCAATGTAGAAAGTAGGTATATGTAATGTCTAATTTACATACACTTATAATAATAATATCTTCAATTTCATTATTTGTTGTTGGAATACCCCTTCTATATGGAATTTTATTACCAATAATAAAACCAACAATAAGTAATAATTCATATAAATATTTATATGCTTTTTCTTCAGGTTTTTTTCTAATGGTGGCAACTGTTTTATTTATAGGTGAATCCAAAACACATCTTGAAGAATTTTTTATTGAAACAACTAAAAACAATGTAGTAGCTACTAAATTTATAGTCGGTTCAATTGTTGCAGGAATTGTTTTTTTTGGACTATTAATTTCTTTAGGTGCTAAGTATTTTTTTGTAAAAACAAGAAAAAGCAAAAATTTAAATGATGTTTTTGTAGATAATCATAATCATGATGAAATGATATTTAATATTAATGATTACAATCCAAAATCCAAAACAATGGCAATTTTTTTTCTACTATCACACAGGATTCCGGATGGAATCATTATAGGACTTTTGTGTTCTCAAATAGCAAGAGAAGGAGTAGATCCTGTTAGCATAATATTTTTATGTTCATTTATTATGCATATTATCCCAGAGGAATTGATTATATACTATAGACAAATTGAAATGGGTATTAGTAGAAAAAAAGCTACATTAAATAGTTTGTTAGCAGTAATTTGCATTATTCCTTTAATAATTATTGGTGCTGTTATAAGTTGATTTTCTTTAGAAAATGAATTAGCTATTCACATAATCCAATTAATTGCTGCTTCATTTTTATTATTTATATCAATTATTGAATTTTTACCTGAATTTTTACACGATATAAAAATTAGTGGAAAAGAATGATATATTACAATGTTGATTTTTATAATTGGTATAGCTATTGGATTATTTGTTATTTCATTACATGATCACAATTTCCATAATGATGAACATGTTCATGAACATGTTAAACTGTTGTTTAAATTAAATAAAAACATTTATTAAGTTCAAATAATAAATATTAATTGAACTTAATAATTAATTAATCAAAATTTTATTAGTTTTCAACTTTAAGAAAATCATTAATTTTTATATCAAACTAAATTAATTATGTTTAGATACATCAAAATTATAAGTAGGTTCAAATTTATAAATATCAAATGTATAAATAGTTTGATCCATTCAAATTCTTTCGGCATTAAATTTTTTAAATTTATTAACATCTACTTTATTAAAAAAGAGACTCATTGATTTTTGATCTTCAGAAATTTCTATTTTCTTTATCTCAATTTCTCCTTCAGAATAATCTTTAAAATCTTTATCTTCCATTTTAAATTTTATTTTGATAAATTTTTCATTAATATTTTCAGCCTTAGAAAAATTTTGGCCATTTAATTTTATTATTCAATCTGAATCTATGTTTGGGTTATTTGAAGCTGTTGAAATTATTGGATTTTGTACTTTTATAGTATTTTGCGATTGATCTTCTCTTCAATCTATTTCTTGAGTATTTATATTTTCTATTTTTGGTTTGTTTTCTTTAGATGGAATAACAAAAATATTTGATTCAATATTAAAATTATCCATTTCAATTTTTAACAAATATTGACCTACAAAAAAATTATTAATAACTTGTTGTTCATTTTTTAGACTAATATATATTCCATTATTAAATATTTCTGGTTTGTTAAAATAATTCAACATTGAATAATTATCATTATTTAAAAAATTAATTTGATTTTCATTATTTTTTATTAATCAAAAATTTTTTATTGGAATAAATAACCCTTCATT
>JAFWJI010000029.1 GCA_017511585.1 Mycoplasmataceae bacterium | reverse complement strand
TAATTTATTTGCTGAAGATTTTAAATCAAATATAACAAAAAAATGAATACATCAAAATAAAAAATTAATATTTAATGGAGAATTTAATGTAGATGATATTAATTTTTTAGATGTTCAAGTTTTAGATTCAGTTTATATAGTAGTAAAAGTAAATATCAAAAATATTCCATATGAATTTAAAATTGAAGGTTTTAAAATTAAAAATGACAATGATATTTCAAACTTAGAAATTACTTTAATTAATGATATTTTTGAATCAAGTCAATTTGGTTTTGAATCAAATACATTTGAAGAAATTAAAGAAAAGATTACAAATCAATGAATATTTAATAATAGAACAAGTTTATTTAAAAATAGTTTTTTAATTCAAAACCAAGACAATATTAAGTTAATAAATATAATTTCAGAGTCCAATGGACAAATAGCAAGTATTCATTTAGAAGTGAATAATAAATCGTTTAATTTTAAAATTAGAGATTTATTGTTAATTAATATAAACAAAACAATTTTCCAAGCAAGTGAATTAGGACTTGAATCTACAACATTTGAAGATTTGAAAAACATTGTAAATGATCAATGGATATTTGCAAAAAAAAATATTATTTTCAATTCAAATGTTTTAAATTATATAAATTTAGAACAAATTTCAAATACTAAATATAAAGAAATTAGTAGTAAAACTAAAATAGAAATTTCTTTTACATTTAAAAATAAGTTTTTTAGTTTTATGGTAGAAAATTTGAAAGAAGATAGTAAATTACCATTTGTTGAACCTACAAATTTAGAAGAATTGAGAAAAGCAGACCCAAATGATATTGCTAAAATGAAAGTATATGATAGTTCAAAATTTTCATTAGTAGTAACTCCTGAACAGCAAGGATACCCAATATGTTGAGCATATGGAGTATCTGCTGCTTCTGAAGCTTCAATTATAAAAGAAGGATTTTATAATAATCAAAATTTAAATATTGATGAATTAGAAATTGATAGAATAACCAATATTAGAACTTCTTTAGATGACCCAATTGGATATTCAAGTTATGATACATTCAATCATCCACTTAAAAAAGGTGGTTTTATGGATCAGGCAGCATTTTCATTAACTCAAAAAAAATTGTCTAATCTTGGTTTATATTTAGAAAATTACGAATTAATAGATACTAATAATATCGATGAAATAAAAAAAATGATTGCAAAATATGGAGC
Source organism: Mycoplasmataceae bacterium (assembly GCA_017511585.1). Classification (GTDB taxonomy): domain Bacteria; phylum Bacillota_I; class Bacilli_A; order Mycoplasmatales; family Metamycoplasmataceae; genus UBA710. The sequence goes on along the minus strand of JAFWJI010000029.1, from coordinate 14,077 downwards.
AATTACTGCCAATTATAATGCAAGTAATCAAGGATTCCGTAAACCTTATTGATATAGTGTAGGAAGAGCAAATCATGGAGTATCTATTATTGGTTGAGATGATACTATAAAAAAAGAAAATTTTACAAATTTATATTCAACTCCTGCAATTGATGGGGCGTGAATTGTTAAAAATAGTTGATGACATGATAGCGGAAGAGGAGATGGATGTTTTTATTTATCATATAGTTCAATTATTGGTAATAAAATAGTTTTTGATTATGCAAAAGATGATAAATATGAAAACATTTATTTTTATGATGGATCAAGAGTAAGTTCAAATAGACCAAATCCATCAATTAATGACAAAAAAGTAGCAGCTATTTTTAAAGCTAAAAAGGGACAAACAAACAAAGTAGAAAAAGTTAGCGGAATTTCTTTCAATATTGCAAATAATGGCGCAAAAAATATTAAAGTTAAAGCTTCACTTTATAAAAATGTAAAAGAAATATTGAATCCTAATTCAATAGAAAACAATCCAGAAAATGGGGATTTAGTTTTTCAAACAATTCAAGAATATTCAAATCCTGGGTTTTTTACAATTAAAATTCCTAATCCAATAGAAGTATATAATGGTGAAAATTTTAGTATTATCTTAGAAATAATTAATAGTGATGGAGATGGAAGGATTCAATTTACTGAAGAACAAAATTCATATAATGATCGAACTTATTATTTTGATTTATCTAAAAATACTTGATTAAATTGTTCACAATCTCAAAATTTAGTTGCAAGAATTAGAGCAACTACATATTTAGAATCTAATAATTTAGAATTAACAAATGATTTAAAAAATTCGTTTGTTAATTTACCAGAAAAATACTATAGTCAAATTTATAAGGTAGGAAATGATAAACCAAAACCTTTAGTTTTATTTAATAATAGAGAATTAACAAAAGATGTAGATTATACACTTGAATATTTGGAAGAATTATCAAAACCAGAATCTGGTAATCCTAATGCTTTAGCAGGTTATGGAAAAATAATCATAAAAGGAATAAATCAATATTTTGGAACTCAAGAAATTAGTTATCCAATAATGATTAATATATTTCCGCCTTCAATTATTTATTTTAAAGAACAAAATTGAGAATTTTATGATGTATATGAAACAACTTTAAAATTAAAAATTAATAAAAAATATTATCCAAATATAACAAATTATTCTCAAATTCAATTACCAAAAAATTGACAATGAGTTATTAAAGAAAATGATTATGTTACAAAAATTAATTATATTGAATACATTGGTAGTGATAAAGATTATGTATATAAAACAATGTTTGACGTAAAGTTTGAATAATTTTTGTGTTAAAAATAAATATTTCTTTAGTTTTATTTAATTTATTTTTATTTTTTAAATTCATTAAAAATAATCTAATGATTATTAATAATATTTAACAAAACAAATGAAAGATATAAAATATTATTTTAAAAATAATATATAAGTAAAATTTGAATGAATAGGAAAACAAAATTCGATGAAAAAAATAAAAAAAATAGCTAGAAATATTTTAAGAGAAATTAGAAAACACAATTATATTATTATCTTTCATCATGTAAGACCAGATGGCGATTGTTTGGGTTCTCAACATGGATTAAAATTATGATTACAGCAAAAATTTCCAAATAAAAAAATCTATGCAGTCGGCTCAAATGAAGAATTATTTAATTTTTTAAATTTTAAGTTTAATTCAATTCCTTCTGATGAAATTTTAAAAAATTCACTAGGAATAGTGGTGGATGCTAATAATATTGATAGAATAGTTTGTAATGAATTATTAATAGAAAAAAAATTAAATAAATTAATTAGAATTGATCACCATCCAGTAGAAGATGATTTTGATTATTTTTATAGATGAGTAGATTCTTCTTATTGTTCATCAGCAGAACAAATAACTCATTTTATCTACTCAATTGATAATAAACCACTTAATAAAGAAATTGCTACTTTTTTATATTTAGGTATTTATACTGATAGTGGAAGATTTTTTTATGATTATACATCTAGTAGAACTCATGAATTAACTTCTTGACTTTTTAGTTCTAATTTCGATTTTTTTGATTTACATAAAAAATTATCAAAAAGAACAATAAGTGAATTGAAATTAAATAAATACATTTTAGAAAATTATAAAACATATGAAAATGTTATATATTGTTTTTTGCCTTTTGAACAAATTCAAAAAATAGGGATTAATCAATCAGAATCAAATAGAGTAGATTTTTTAGCTAATATTGAAGGTTATGATATTTGGATATTATTTATTGAAAATAATGATAAAACAATTAGAGCTAGATTAAGATCATCAGAAAAAGATATTTCTATTTTAGCTCAAGAATATGGTGGTGGAGGACATAAAAAAGCTTCTGGCGCTTTACTAAATAATGTAGAACAAATAGAACAATTAATTAAAAAAGCTTCTAAATTAACTTTAAAATAAAAAAATTATGTAATATTTAATATAACTACAAAATTTATTTTCATTCAAGTTAAATATAAATTTAAAGAGGTCTTTAAATGAAATTAGTTATAGTTGAGTCGCCAAATAAAGTGAAGACAATTCAAAAATATTTAGGAAAAGAATATGAAGTTATGTCTTCTGTTGGACATATAGTTCAAATGTTGGCAAATGGCTATGAAAGATTAGGTATTGACTTTGATAAATGAGAACCTTTTTATAAAATAGAACCTGGAAAAAAAGAAATTGTTGAACAATTAAAAAAAGAAGCAAAAAAAGCAGAAGTAGTTTTAATAGCAACCGACCCCGATAGAGAAGGTGAAGCTATTGGAGATAATTTAGTTGAATATTTAGATATAAAAGACAAATATAAAAGAATTAAATATAACGAGATTACTAAAGAAGCTATTTTGAATTCAATCAAAAATCCTACAATGATTGATGAAAATTTAGTAAAAGCTCAAAAATCTAGAAGAATGTTAGATCGAATCATTGGATTTAGATTAACTAAATTAATGATGAAAAAAATGTCTAATTATCCTAAAAAACCTACTGCAGGAAGAGTTCAATCTATTGCATTAAAATTAGTTGTTGATAGAGAAAAAGAAATTAGAAGTTTTATTCCAATTCAATACTCTACAATAGTTGCTAAAATCAATAATGATGTCAATGCCACATTTTATTCATCAAATCCTGATTTTGAAAATAAAGAATGAATATCAAAAGAAAAAGCAAAAAAAATTTTTGAAGATTGCAAAGGACCATTAGAAGTTTTGCAAGTAAAATTATCACAAAAAAAAGATCCACAAATTTCACCATTAAAACAATCAATTCTTTATAAAAAAGCAGATTTACCATCTAAAGTAGTTCAAAGTGTTACTCAAAAATTATATGAAGGTTTTGGTGATGGAGGATTAATTTCATATCCAAGAACAGATTCAACTCGTTTATCTGAGAATTTTTTAATTAAATCAAGAGAATACATTTCTAAAAAATATGGTTCAAAATATGTTTCTTCAAATATAAAAGGTTTTAGTGGAGATCAAGATGCTCACGAAGCGATTAGACCAACAGATATTTCATTAACTCCAGATGATGCTAAACAAAAGTATAACTTGTCAAATTCTGAATTTAAAATATATTCTATTATTTGAAATTCTACAATGAAAGCAATTATGAATGTCCCTTCAAGAGAAATTTTAAGATATGAATTAAAAAATAATCAACATCATAATTTTAAAATGTCTTTTTCAAAGATTGTTTTTGATGGTTATTTAGTAATTGAAAATAAAGAATTACAAAATGAATTACCAAAATACAACGTTGGAGATTTAATTGAAGTAGAAAAGTATGAATTATTAGATCATGAAACAAAACCACCTGCTAGATACACAGATGGTTCTTTAATTGAAAAATTAGATGATATAAAAGTAGGTAGACCATCTACTTTTGCTACTACTGTTGAAAAAATTTTAGATAGAAAATTTGTTGAAAAAGAAGGTAATTCACTTAAAGCTACTGAATTTGGAGAAATTGTAATTGAAAAATTAATAAATGGTTTTCCAAACGAAATTACAGAAGGTTATACTGCAAAAGTAGAAGAAGATCTTGATTTAATTGCAAAAGGAAAAAAAGATTATAAAGATTTGATGCAATCATTTTGAGATAGATTTAATACATCAATTAAAACAGCTGAATTAACTTTAGAAAAAGTAGTATTGATCGATCGCTTTGTTGGAAAAAAATGTCCTAATTGTTCATCAGAATTAGTATATAAAACTTCTAAAAAAACAAAAGAAGATTTTATCTCTTGTTCAAGTTGACCAAATTGTACTTATTCAAGTAGTATCAAACAAAAACCAAAAAGATTCGGTTTTTTAAATAGACAAAAATAAATTATTTATTTTAATTAGTTCTTAAAATTGATATAATTAAAAAAATATTTTTGTAAACATTATAAATTCTAAAAACGATTACTTTTATTATTTATTTTTTATTTTTTAAAAATGGAGAGTATTATGACTGATGTTAAATTTTTTGCATTAGGTGGATTAGATGAAAATGGTAAAAATTGTTATGTTTTAGACATTGAAAATGAAATTTTTGTTATTAATTTTGGTACAAAAGTTCCTATTATATCAGCTTATGGAATTGATACATTAATACCAGATTATTCTTATTTAAAATCTCAATCTCATAGAATAAAAGGAATTTTTATAACAGATACTAAAAACGACTCTTTATCTGGACTACCTTGATTAATAATGGAATTGCCTAATGTGCCAATATTTTGTTCTCCTTTTTCAAAAATACCTATTTTAGATAGAATCTTAAAATACAATATTGATATTGAAAAATTTAGTGTAAATATAATTCCAAAAAGCGGAATCAAATTTAAAAACACAATTGTTCAACCAATTCCCTTAGCTGGAGCATTGCCAGGAACAATAGGTTTTAGTTTCAACGTTAAAGAAGGTAGTTATTTATTTTTATCTAATTTTGTAGATGGTAATTTAGGTGTTTATGGTTCAACAAATCTTGCGAAAATAAAAGAAGCATATCCAAATATCATTGGTTTATTTTTAGATTCTGGGATGTCTAATTTAAATGGTAAATCATCTCAAAAAATCACAATTTTTGATGAATTAGATCAAATATTCAATGAAACCCCAAAAACAGAAAGAATTATAATTGGAGCTTACGATCAAGAAATGGCTACTCTCCATCAAGTTTTAGATATTGCTTTAAAATATGGAAGAGATGTTGTTACATATGGACGTTCATATCACCAATTATTAGATTTGGTACAAAAAGTAAATCCAAATTTAAAATTACCAAAAATATTAGATTACAAATATATTTCTAAACATGATAATAATGTTGTAATAATTGTTTCAGGAACAGTTGAAAGACTTTTTAAAAGATTTGTTAGAATAACTCAAAATAATGATGTTTATTTAAAGTTTAATAAAACAGATCATTTTGTTATGATAGCCCCTCCTATAAATGGTCAAGAAACAGAATCTTCTTTTGTTTTAGATGAAATTGCTAGAATAACACCTAAAATAACAGACATATCAGAGGATAAGTTTTATCAATGTAGACCAACAAAACAAGACATAATTGATGTTGTTTATATTTTAAAACCTAAATATTTTTTACCAATTCAAGGATTATTTAGATATTTATCAGTTGCAGTTAGAGAAGTAGTTGCAAATGGTTATTCTCAATCTAAATGTATCATATTGCAAAATGGTAAAATTGCTCATTTTTCAGGAGAAAAGTTAGTTTCACAAAAAGCAAGAATTTCAAATATTGGTGAAATAATTATTGATGGTTTTGGTGTAGGCGACATTTCAAGAGAAGTTATTTTTGAAAGAGAAGTATTAGTAAGAGATGGAGTTGTTATTATATCAATACTAATAAACAAGAAAAATAAGAAAATATACGACAATATAGATATTAAATATATTGGTGTTATTTCAAATGAAGAAAGAGATCGAGTTGATGAAAAAATAAAACAAAATTTAGTAAATTTTTACAATAAAACAATTTTAAATTCTAATCAACAATCTAAAGTAAATTCAACTAATTTTCAAAATAACTTAAGAAAATTAATTAGAAAGAAAATATTTAAATTAACTGATAAAGAACCGATGATAGTTGTTTCATTTAATGAAATTTAGTTAATAATTTTTTAGATAAAAAAAAAAAAAAAGAACTAAGTAGTTCTTTTTTATTTTTGGTCATCTTAAATGATTGGTGCGCGAGGAGGGACTCGAACCCTCACACCAAAGGTACAAGTGCCTAAAACTTGCGTGTCTGCCAATTTCACCACTCGCGCTTTTTTATTTTATAAAAGGTGGCGTTTTTCAACAAATGGTACGCCCTAGAGGATTTGAACCTCTGACCCACTGGTTAAAAGCCAGTTGCTCTACCTGCTGAGCTAAGGGCGCAATGGTGCCGTTTATAGGACTCGAACCTACGACCTACTGATTACAAGTCAGTTGCTCTACCAACTGAGCTAAAACGGCGTGGTAGAAGTTAAGGGACTCGAACCCATGACCCTCGCCTTGTAAGGGCGATGCTCTCCCAACTGAGCTAAACTTCCAATATGGTGACCTATACGGGACTCGAACCCGTGAATCCATGGATGAAAACCATGTGTGTTAACCGCTTCACCAATAGGCCATAAATGGCGCCGACAACAAGGATCGAACTTGTGACCCACTGGTTAACAGCCAGTTGCTCTACCGCTGAGCTATGTCGGCATTTTTTAATAACATATATTTTATTACAAAAATTTTTAAAATTATATATTATTTGCAAAATAAAAATATATCATAAAAATAATGTTAATTTTTAAAATAAAATATGTTAAAATAAAAAATACTATTTTAAATAAATAAAAATGAATGCCTAATAAATAGTTGATTGATTAGAATTATTTGTTAGGTCGTTTATTTTTATTTTGGTTTAAATTTGAATGATGTGAGAGGTGTTGTAAATGGCTAAAGAAAAATTTAAAATTGTAAAATGTGGTCCAATTACAGAAAGAAGAAATTATTCAAATACTAAGCATGAATTAGAAATTCAAGATCTACTTCAAATGCAAAAAGATTCTTTTGAATGATTATTAAAAAAAGGTCTTGAAGAAATTTTTAATGAAATATACCCTATAAAATCAAATAATGAAAAAATTATTGTTGACTATATAAAAAAATCAGTAAAAATTGTAAAACCAAAAAATGAATATTCAGCAATTCAAGAAGCAAAACAAAAAGGTTCTACTTATAGTGCTAAGATTTTTGTTAAATTGAGAAAAACAATTGTTGAAACAGGAGAAATCAAAGAAGATGAAATATTATTTGGTGAATTACCGTTAATGACTTCTTCTGCTTCTTTTATTGTTAATGGTTCAGAAAAAATTATTGTTCCACAATTAATTAGATCTGCTGGTGCTTACTATGGATTGTCTGTTAGAAATAAACAAACTGATGATCTTTTCAACAAATTAGAATTTATTCCTAAAATAGGTGCTTGAATTGAAATATTCCATAGAGTTACTGGACATTCAATTGACACTGTAAAAGTTAAAATAAATAAACAAAAATCAATTTTATTAACAACTTTTTTAAGAGCTTTAGGACTTGAAAAAGAATCAATAGAATCTTTATTTGGTAATTCAAAAGTTTTACAAGAAACCTTAAAAAGAGAAAAAACAAAAAATCAATATGATTCAATAGAAGCTATTTACCAAATTATTAGAAAGGGTGATAGAGTAACAAAAGAATCAGTAAATGCTTTGTTACCTAATTTATTTTTTAATTCAAGAAGATACAATTTATCTAAAACAGGTAGATATGTTTTAAATAACAAACTTAAAGTTTCAAATAGAATTATTGATACTATTTTGGCAGAAGATCTTGTTGCAAAAGAAACTAATGAAGAATATGTAGAAGGTCAAGTAATCTTTAAAAAAGGACATAAATTTAGTGCTAAAGATGCGCAATTAGTAGATAAGTTGTTTAAAGATAAAATATTAAAATTAACTTCAGTTCCTGATATTAAACCAGAATTAGTTTACGGAAAAGTTCTTAATGATAATCCAAAATTAAAAAACAAAATCAAAGTTGCTATGGTTAAAGTTTATTCTAACGAACAAAAATATCAAAAAGATGAAGAACCTACTTTAGTTATTGGAAATAATCAAAATGATGATGATTTAGTTCTTTTAATTAGTGACATCATTGCATCAATTTCATATTATTTCAATTTAATAGAAGGAATTGGTATTGATGATGATCCGGATTCATTAATTAATAAGAGAATAATTTTAATTGGTGAATTATTGCAAAATCAATTCAAAATTGCTTTAACTAAAGTTGAAAGAAACACAAAAGAAAGAATGGCATCAAAAGAAATTGATAAGATAACTTTAAAAAATGTTACTAACAATAAACCAGTTTATAATCAATTTAAATCATTTTTCAACTCTTCAAGACTTTCACAATTTATGGATCAAATAAATCCATTATCTGAAATTTCTAATAAACGTAGAATAACTTCTTTAGGACCAGGTGGTTTAAATAGAGAAACAGCACAATTCGAAGTTCGTGATGTTCATCCAACTCATTATGGAAGAATATGTCCTATAGAAACTCCAGAAGGACCTAACATTGGTTTGATTTTAAATTTAGCTGTTTATGCAAGAATTAATGAATATGGATTTTTAGAAACTCCATACTTTAGAGTTAATAATGGTGTTGTTGATTATTCAAAACCAGTTTATTTAGTTGCTTCTGAAGAATATGGATTTACATTTGCTCAATCAACAGTAACAGTTGATGAAAAAAATAGAATAACAAATCCAACAGTAACAGTAAGAAAAAATCATGATTTCCTTATTGTTAAAAAAGAAGAAGTAGATTTTATAGATGTTTCTTCTAGACAAATTACATCTATTGCTGCTTCAGCTATTCCTTTTTTAGAAAATGATGATGCTAACCGTGCGCTTATGGGTTCAAACATGCAACGTCAAGCAGTTTCTTTATTAGAAGCAGAAGCTCCAATTGTCGGTACTGGAATCGAAGGTTCAATAGCTTCTTTTTCAGCTGGTAATTTAAAAGCTAAAAAAGAAGGTCAAGTAGTTTTTGTGGACTCAACAAAAATTAAAATAAAATCTGAAGGTAGCGATGAAATTATTGTTTATAACTTGAGACAATTTGAAAAATCAAATCAAGGAACATTAATCCACCAAAAACCAATTGTAAAATTAGGTGATGTTGTTAAAAAAGATGATATTTTAACAGATGGTTCTTCATTTAAAGATGGAGAAATGGCTTTAGGTAAAAATTTATTAGTTGCTTTTTCAACATGAAATGGATACAACTTCGAAGATGCTATCATAATTAATGAAAGACTTGTTAAAGATGATGTTTTAACTTCTATTCATATTGAAGAACAAACAATTCAATTTAGAACTTCTAAAACAGGAAATGATATATTAACAAAAGAAGTTCCTAATGTTTCTACTGCTTCTAAAAGATTTTTAGATGAAAATGGAATTGTTGTTGTTGGTTCAGAAGTTTCAGCAGGTGATATTTTGGTTGGTAGAGCTTCGCCAAAAGGAGAATATAATCCAACTCCAGAAGAAAAATTAATGGCTGTAATTTTTGGTTCAGCTCGTGATGCTAATTTACAAGATACTTCATTAAAAGTAAAACATGGTCAAGCAGGTACTGTAATAAAAGTAGAAATTTTATCTAGAGATCAAGGTGATATTTTAGAAGATGGAATAGATAAGATAGTTAAAGTTTTCATTGCTCAAAAAAGAAAAATTAAAGTTGGAGACAAACTTTCTGGTCGTCATGGTAATAAAGGAGTTATTTCAGTTATATTACCTGAAGAAGATATGCCTTATTTAGAAGATGGAACTCCTGTTGATATTTGTTTAAATCCTCAAGGTGTACCTTCTCGTATGAATTTAGGTCAAATCCTTGAATTACATCTTGGTTATGCAGGTAAAAAATTAGGTGTTAAATTTGCTTGTCCTTCATTTGATGGGGTAAAAATAGAAAATATTCAATCAATTTTAAAAGAAGCAAATTTACCTGTTTCAGGAAAACAAAAACTATTTAATCCAATTAATGGAGAAGTTGTTGACAATGACGTTGCGGTTGGTGTTATGTACATGTTAAAACTATCACATATGGTTGATGATAAAATGCATGCAAGATCAGTTGGGCCTTATTCTCTTATTACTCAACAACCTCTTGGTGGAAAATCACAAAATGGTGGACAAAGATTTGGAGAAATGGAAACTTGAGCAATTGAAGCTCATGGAGCAACAAATATTCTTCAAGAATTATTAACATATAAATCAGATAATATTTCAGGAAGAAACAAATTATATAATGCCTTAGTAACAGGTTCACCACTTCCAACAGCTGGCACTCCTGAATCATTTAATGTTTTAGCTTATGAATTAAGAGGACTCTCTATTAAATTAGAAGTACATGAAAAAAGTGAAGATAAAAAAGTTGTAACACCAGGAGGTAGAAAATAATATGCCAATTAGTTCAAAAAGATATGTAGATATTGATGAAAATAAAATTGAAAAAGTATCATTAGCTATAGCAACACCTGAAGATGTTCTTGAATGATCTAATGGAGAAGTAACAAAACCAGAAACAATAAACTATAAAACTTACAAACCTGAACCAGATGGTTTATTTGATGAATTAATCTTTGGACCAGTTACTGACTATAGATGTCCTATTTGTGCTAAAAAATATAAAAGATCTTCAGAAGGTTTGTTTTGTGAAGCAACTGAATTATGTAAAGAAAAAAAACCATTAATACTTCCTAAAATTTCACGTAGAAGTAGAATGGGACATATTAAATTAAATTCTCCTGTAGTTCATTTTTGATTTTTTAAAGTAGATAATTCTATAATTACAAAATTACTAGGATTAAAAGTTGGAGATACAGATAAAAGTCAAACTAGAGTTTCTTTAGAAGGGGTTATTTATTATAAATCACATATAGTATTAGAATCAGGTGGACTAAAATCTTTACCAAAAAATTTGATTATTGAAATTAATGATGCAGCTTCTATTTATCGTGATGCATTGTTAGAAATAAGAGAAAAATTTGAACCAAATTCTGATGAATATAATGAAATAACACTTGTTGTAGAAAATTTAGAAGAAAGAGCAACTTCTAAAGAAGGTAAAGATTATGGAATTGATTTTTATGAATTAAATGAAATAATTGAAGAATATTCAAGTGCAAAAATAGATTCTGGTGTTAAAGCTATTGAGTATTTATTGAAAAATTTTGACCTACAAGAAGCTAAAAAAGAAGTTAAAAATGAAATAGATAAATTAACTAAACAAATTCTTTCTAACAAAGAAAAAGGTAAACAATCAAAAATTTTACAAAGAGAAAAATTATATAAAAGAATAAAAATAATAAATTCTTTTATTAAATCTAAACAACATCCTAAGGATATGTTAATTTATAATTTACCAGTTATACCAGTTGATTTAAGACCTTTAGTTCAATTAGATGGTGGTCGTCACTCTACATCAGATATAAATGAACTATATAGAAGAATTATTATTAGAAACAATAGATTGAAAAAATGACAAGAATCAGATGCGCCGATTTTAATTTTACAAAATGAATTACGTATGATTCAAGAAGCTGTTGATGCTTTAATTGATAATGCTAAAAGAACTTCAAATCAAGTTGTTTCAAAAGATAATAGACCTTTAAAATCAATTGCTGATGCATTGACCGGTAAAAAAGGAAGATTTAGACAAAATCTACTTGGTAAACGTGTTGATTATTCAGGACGTTCTGTAATTGTTGTAGGTCCAGAGTTAAAGATGCATCAAGTAGGAATACCAAGGGAAATGGCGACAAAATTGTTTGAGCCATGAATTGTTAAAGAATTAATTGATAAACAAATTACTTCTTCAATTAAAGGGGCAAAAAAATTAATTGATGATTTAGATCCAAGAATTTGACCTTATGTTGCAAAAGTTATTAAAGATAAACCAGTTCTTTTAAATAGAGCACCTACTCTTCACCGTCTTTCAATCCAAGCGTTTGATCCTGTTTTAATTCGTGGAAAAGCTATCAAATTACATCCATTAGTAACAACAGCGTTTAATGCCGATTTTGACGGTGATCAAATGGCTATTCATGTTCCTATTAGCGAAAAAGCTATGTATGAAGCTAGAGAATTAATAATGGCAAATAGAAATATTCTTGGACCAAAAGATGGAGAACCAATTATAAACCCATCTCAAGATATTGTTTTAGGTCTATATTATTTATCTTTAGAAAAACCTGGTTTAAAAGGCGAAGGTAAATTCTTTTTAGATTATGATTCAATGATGATTGCATATCAAAATAAAGAGATTAATTTACATTCTAGAATTGCAATTCCTTATTCATCAATCAAACCAGAATTAGCTAAAGAAAATTCTAAACGTTCAAATTCTTATATTATTTCAACTGTTGGTAAATTCATTTTCAATAATGTAATGCCAGAATATATGCCATTTATTTTTAACAATTCAGTAGAAACATTAGAAGATAAAGAAGATAGATATTTTGTTCAACCTGGTACTGATATAAAAGAAGTTATTAGTAATTTAGAAATTAATGAACCATTTACTAAAAAATCAATTGCTAAAATTATTAGAAGATTTTTTGAAAGCTATGTTTCAAATACATCTATTAGACAAGTTGCATCTGTAATTAAATTGTTAAATAACGAAATGATTAATGACTACAATAAAGTAGAAAAAGAATTCCAAAAAATAAATTCTTTAGTTCCTGGACAAACAATTTCAAAAGAAAATGCAAAAATTCTTACAAAATTAGTTATTCAAGAATATCAAATGTTTTTTAAAAAAATTGAATTAGAAAATTTAAAACATAATTTTGTATCTAAAGAAATTAGAGAATTAGAAAAAAGTGAAAAAATTTCATTAACCAAAAATGTTTGATTTAATTACACTAACCAAGTCGCATCTGTATTAGATAAAATTAAAGAATTAGGTTTTAAATATTCAACAACTTCTGGTATTACATTTTCATATTCAGATATTATTTCAGCAGATAATAAAGAAGAAAATATCGCTGAAGGAAATATCTATGTTGATAAATTAAAACAAAAATTCCAATTAGGTCTAATAACTGATTATGAAAGATATTCATTAACAATTAAAAAATGAGCAGAAATTAAACAAAAAATTCAAGACAATTTAGATGAAAAAGTAGAAAAAAATCCATTTAACCCAATTCATATGATGATTAAATCAGGGGCACGTGGTAATATTTCAAACTTAGTTCAATTAGCTGGTATTCGTGGATTGATGGCAAACAACACAAAACAACTTAAAGCCGATGCACAAAATGAACGTGAAGTTTATTCAGTTGTTGAAGTTCCAGTTAAATCATCATTTTTAGATGGACTATCTGCATATGAATTTTATTCTTCAACTCATGGAGCAAGAAAAGGATTGACAGATACAGCCTTAAACACAGCTAGATCTGGATATTTAACTCGTAGATTAGTTGATGTTGGTCAATCAATTGTTGTTCGTGAAGAAGATTGTGGATCAGATTTTGGTTATAAAGTTAAATCAATTACAGATACAAGAACAAAACAAGTTATTGTTGATTATAAAGAAAGAATTGAAGGAAGATTTACAAATAGTCCAATTTTTGATAAAAACAATAAAATGATTGTGGATAAAAATGTTTTAATAACTCCAGAAATTGTTAAAAAAATTAGCGCTGCAAAAATTACAGAAGTTGATATACGTTCAATTCTTGGATGTCATACAAGAAATGGTGTATGTAAAAAATGTTATGGTAAAGATTTAGCAACAAATAGAGTTGTTTCTATTGGTGAAGCTGTTGGTATTATTGCTGCTCAATCAATTGGTGAACCTGGAACTCAATTGACAATGCGTACATTCCATTCAGGAGGGGTTGCTGGTGTTGAAGATATCACAGGTGGTTTTGGACGTTTAATTGAATTAATCGATGCC
>JAFWJI010000028.1 GCA_017511585.1 Mycoplasmataceae bacterium | reverse complement strand
TGCTATATATTTCTAGAATTATTAGCAATTTATTTAAAAATAAAAAAAATTTCAAAATAATTGATTGTTGTATTTTTGTTATTTCGTTTTCAATACTGATAATAATTAAATATTTTCTACATTCTATTGCTTCTTTATTGTGATGAGATAGCAAAGATTATTTAGCTTCATTAATTTACAATAGCAGTTGATTAGCAACAAATTCTTTAACAATAATAATTTCGATTTTTATTGTTTTTCCTATTTTTAAATTATTTGAAAAAATTGATTTAGAACAAAAAAACAAATGACAATATTATTAATAAATTTAAAAAAAATAAAAAATGGCGGAGTAGAGAGGATTCGAACCTCCGCGGGAATTTCTCCCCCTAACGCGTTAGCAGTGCGTCCTCTTCGGCCACTTGAGTACTACTCCAAAACCACTTTTTAATTATACCAATATTTTTTAACTATTTTTTATTTAAGAAATTCTAATGAATTTCTAAAATTTGAAAATACATCATATAAATTTTCTTCAATAAATGGAATAAAAGAAGGTTTGAAATTATAACTATCATCTTCAAGAGCAAAACCACCTCAGTATATTCCGACTGGCAATATTTCTCATAAATTTTGATTTAAATCATTAAATTGATAAATAGGAGAACCAGAAGCTCCACCTGTTAAAGGGAAATCTTTGTATCAATTATTTGAAATATAATAAGGAGCCTTCAAATTGTTAAAAATAGTTTCTTCTGAATTTGTTAAATTTTCTATTTTATGTTCAATATTTTGTTTGTCTAAAATAACACCAACCATTTCATGATGGCCAGCAGGATGACCAAAAATATAGGTTTGTTTTTCATTAGAAACAATAGGTTCATTTGGATCAAACATTAAATTAGAATAATTTCTATAAAGAGAATAAGGATCTGAAACATAATTTGAATTAACATAAAAATTGTTTATTGTTAAATCAATTTTAATAATTGACATGTCCAAGTTATATTCATTACCTTTTGAAAATAATTCAATATCATCATTATTAAAATCAGTTATTATGTCTATTGAATTGATAGATACACTTTCTGTTGGTTCAAAAGTATTGAATATATAAGAATATCCAGTATCAGTTCCATTTGCTTCATTGTACTTAGACAAAGAAAAATAAAAATCACCATCAATAGGAATTCTTGTTGAATAATTTTTTGAATAATAATCTAATAAATTTTCATAATTAGAAGAAGTTTCATTTAATAAATATTCAATAGTGTTGTTAACTACATGAAAGTTTGTCATTAAATATCATTCATAATTTGTTTCACTTTTTTTATCATAATGTCAACTTCAAGCTGTACCAGATGAAACTAAAAAATAACCATCATTAGGATTATCTATTTGCATTTCTAATTTAAAACAATTTTCTTCAGAAAAAACTCTTAAAGCTTCTGGAGTATTTTTTCAATCTAGAACAGAAAAATCACCAACTTTATTATTGTTTTCTTTATTATTTTTTATTGATGTTAATATACTAATTGGAACTAATGGTAGAGTAAATATTAAAAAAAAGAACAAAAAATATGATTTTATTTTTTTCATAATAATTTTATTATAAAACACTTTCTAATTTATCTATCAAATTCTTTAACAAACATATTACAGTTAAGGGGCCAACACCTCCAGGGACAGGGCTAATTGCAAAAACTTTATCTTTTACATCATTAAAATCTACATCACCTAAAATTTCATTATTTTTAGTTATTGTTATACCAACATCAACAATTATTGAATTTTGTTTAACATCTTTACTTTTAATAAAATTAGGATCTCCTATTGCAACTACTAAAATATCAAAAAGATTAGAACCAGCAATTCCACTTTCTTTATTTCTAGATTCTATATTTTTTGCAAATTTTGATAATAATTTCTTAATTGGTTTGCCAACTAAATTAGATTCGCCAATGATCATTATATTTTGATTTAAATTAACTTTATAACTTTCTAACAAAAGAAAAATAGCTCTTGCTGTAGCTGGGCAAAAATTTGGTTGAATATCATTATAAAAATTATTCATATTTTTTTCTGATAAACCATCAATATCTTTATCAAGATCAATTGAATTCAAAATTAATTGTTTATTAATATGACTTGGTAATGGTAATTGAACAATTAAACCATCAAAATTATTTTTAATATTATTAATTTCAGATAATAGTTTTTTTTCAGAAATATTTTTGTCATATTTAATTCATTCTGAAATTATTCCGATTTCATTTGCTTTGTTTATTTTGTTATTAATATATTTATTAGATTCTGATAAATTGCCTACTTGTATTATTCCTAATTTTGGTTTATTTTTTAATAAAGAAACTCTATGTTTTAATTTTTCTGTTTCTTCTAGGGCAACTTTTTTACCATCTAAAATTAACATTAAAAATTCTCCAATTTTTCTTTTAATTCAGCATATTGTTTTTTATAATTTTCAAATTTATTTTTTTCTTCTAATATTTTTTGGCTATTAGCATTTTCAAGAAATTTTTTGTTAGATAAAATTTTTGTACTTCTTTCAATTTCAAATTCAATTTTTTTCAATAATTCTTCTGTTTTTATTTTTTCTTTATGTCTTACTTCTTCAGGAATAATAATGTTAATTGAAATATTATTTTTAGTAAATAAAGCTCCATTGTTTTTTTGAAACTCTGCATTAGCTAATTTATCTATTAAAGAAATTATTTTAGAATCTGAAATATTTTTTAATTCATAAAATATTTTTTCTTTATTAGAAATACTATAAGCATTTCTTGCATCTCTAATTAAAGAAACAGAATCTATAACAATATCTATAGTATTTTCTTCTCCTAATTTTTCTAAATTAAAACTATTTTCTAATAATTCTTCGTTAAATATTTCTTTAAATAAATGATCTGTTAAAAATGGTAAAAATGGATGAATTAAAATTAATAAATTTTTTAAAACCAATAAAGAAATTTCTTTATTAATATTAACTTTAGAAAATTCAATATATCATGATGAAAAAGTATTGTAAATAAAATTATTAATTTCTTTTCCAATTATTGTAAATTCATAATTTATCATTTTTTGCTCAATATTTGTTTTTAATTCCAGTAATTTATTTACTATCCAAATATCAAAATTATTAATATCATTTTTTGAAGAATCTATATTTTTTATATATCTTGATATATTTCACAATTTATTACATAAATTTCAAGAAGTAGTTAATTTGTCTATAGAAAAATTAATATCTTGTCCTGGAGTAGAATTTGTTAATAAATATCACCTTAATGAATCAGAACCATAATTTTCAATTAATTCCATAGGATCAATTCCATTACCAAGTGATTTAGACATTTTTCTACCTTTTTCATCTCTTATCAATCCATGTATCAATAGTTCTTCAAAAGGTTTTTTATTTTTAAAAAAAATTGAAAAAAAATACATTCTTGCAACTCAAAAAAATATAATATCATAACCTGTTACTAATAAAGAGGTTGGAAAATATCTATCAATTTTATTCGTATCATTTGGTCATCCTAAAAAGGATAAAGGAGCTAAACCTGAAGAAAATCAAGTATCCAAAACATCTTCATCTCTTTTTCATCCAATTCCTGGAGATTCAATTTGTACTTTAATTTGATCGTCTTTATATCAAGCAGGAATTTGATGTCCTCATCACAATTGTCTAGAAATTGTTCAATCATGAATATCTAAAAGTCATTTTTCTAAAACATTTTGAAATCTAGTTGGGATAATTCTAAGTTTATCTTTAGAATTTAAATTTTCTAAGACTCTTTTTGAAAGTGAATCCATTTTAACAAACCATTGAGGCATTATCAAAATTTCTATAACTTCATCACTTCTTTCAGAATAAGAAACATTATTTGTAATATCTTCTACTTTTTCAATAAAACTATTTTTATCTAAAAAATTAAAAACTTCAACTCTTGCTTGATTACGATTTAAACCTTTTGTAAAAAGTCCGTTTTCATTCATTAAACCTTGCTTATTGATACATTCTTTTATTTCTAAATTATTTTTTTTAATAATTTCAATATCGTTTAATGCATGAGCACTAACTTTCATAAATCCAGTTCCAAATTCAGGATCAATATAATCATCGCAAATAATTGGTATTGCTTGATTTGTAAGGGGATTAATAACTTTTTTATTTAATAATTTTTGTTTTGTTTGATCATTAGGATTAAAAGCTATTGCAACATCAGAAAATATAGTTTCAATTCTTGTAGTTGCAATAACAATATATTCATTTTTATTTTCTTCAAAATAATATCTAACATAATACATTTTAGAATTAGTTGGTTTAGAAATTATTTCAATATTAGAAATCGCTGTTTGTAATTTAGGATCTCAATTAATAGGTTTAACATCACGATAAATCAATCCTTCATTATACAAATTAATAAAAGCCTTATTAACAGCATCATTTGAATTTTTATCTAAAGTAAAATTTTCATTTTGATAATCTAATGCCAATCCTAATTTAGATCATTGATCATGAATATGTTTTGAATATTCCTCTTTTCAAACATATGTTTGTTCGATAAATTTTTCTCTTCCTAATTCATTTTTATTAATTCCAATTGATAATAATTTTTCTTCTACTTTTACTTGAGTAGCAATTCCGGCATGATCCATCCCAGGAATAAAGAAAACATCATAACCTGATAATTTTTTATATCTAATTATTGTATCTTGAATATAACCATCTCATGCATGACCTAAATGAAGTTTTCCTGTTACATTAGGTGGGGGGAGAATAATTGAAAAAGGTTTTTTTGAAAAATCATGATTAGAAAAAAACTTTTTATCAATTCATTTTTTATTTTTATCTTTTTCAACTAATTTATGATCATATTTTGTTTGCATAATTTTTTTATTATATAAAAATAAAGGGTATAGAAACAAATAATAAAATGATTCCAAAAATAATCATAAATATAGAAACAAAAATAATTGTTTGTTTATTAATTAATTTTTCATTTTTTTCCTTATTTTCTTTATT
>JAFWJI010000001.1 GCA_017511585.1 Mycoplasmataceae bacterium | reverse complement strand
ATATTTTTAAATTCTAAGTGCTGTAACTTATTACAGGCTTGTTTTCCAGCAATATCATTATCAAAACAAACGTGCAAAGATTGACAAGTTTCTTTTAAATTTAAGTTTTCTATACCGTATCTAAAAAATGAATAGACTTTTTCAATCGCAACTCCATTGATAGATATTAACCAAAAATTACCAGTTTCGTTTAATTCTTCTTCAAAAATAGAATAATAACTTAATAAATCAATCTCACTTTCAAAGAAAAAGATATGTTTTGGTTCGCCACTAAGATAATTAAAACCCCACATTGTATCAGCTTCTGTTGTTGGTGCAACATATTTAAAGAAATCTCTTTTAGTATGATATTTCTCTTTTTCTTCGTCTGTGAGTGGGATCGTACCTTGTTTAGAAAAACCTACAACTTTGTCGCCTTTAAACCATTTAAAAATGACTTCATTATTTTCATTTTGAGAAATTAAATCATAAGAAAAAAATAGGCGAACAATTTTATTAGGTATTTTTCGTTTTGCAACTAAATAGCGTTGCGTTTCTAAGGGGACAATAGCTTCTTTAACTTTATAATTAAATTTTTTAGGATAGCTTTTTTTAGGGATCGCTGGAAGAACTTTACCGTCTAAATCTTCACTTAATTTTGAGAGTGTTTCTTGTAAAGATAAATTATGCATGATCTGCATATACTGAACAACTCCACCTCGTGAATTTTTTTCAGATGAACGACTATTCCAAACAAAATAGTTTTTCCTTTGATTAATTTTTAAACTATCATGATGTTTATGTTGATAGTAGTTATGACCAACACTTTCAAGGGGTTCTCCAATTGAAAGTAAGTAGTCTACGATCGGTATATTGTAAAAGTCCACTTTGTCTTTTTCCATAAAAATCACTTTCCTTTATTAATTATTATGCTTTAGTTCTACGCTCCAATGTTTTTTCTTTTGATTCTTCATTTCTAAAAGTTGAAATTCTTTTCACTTCAAAATATTCTTTTTTACCCTCTGAATTTTCTTTAAAGTAACTGTCATGATAACCAATAAGACTAACTAATGATCCTTTTGTCACATATTCTGCAATACGACTGGCAATAGGGTTGTTTTTTGTATCAATTGCGGTGTATTTAATAAAAACAGATTCTCTTTCACCAGCTTCATTTTTTTTAAAAGGGTGTTCTTGTGCTAGTGTGATTGAAACAATAGCGTTTCCTGTTTTTTCTGAAATATTAATTTGAGGACTGTCTACTAATCTTCCTCTTGCTGTAAATTGATTGTCAGTTGCTATAAACATAAAGTTCTCCTTTTTATTGTTTTAGATTTCTTGGTTGAAACCAAAAACAGAATGGGGCTAACATACAGTAGTAAGTGATAAATAATAATAATGAGGTGTGATTTTCAAGTGGTTCATGAAAAAAAGTGAGTGGTGCTGTCGCAAACATTAAGCTAAAAATACTGAAAAACCAAATGAAAATATGAACGACACGAATTGATCCACGATTATAATTTGTTGTTTTTTCAAGTCTTCTTTGAATTAAATATTCAAAGGGAAATAGTAATCTTCTTAATAAGAAATTGCTACTTTTATTGCTAGAACGCATGAGAGCAATTAATGGCAAAAAGTAGATACAACTTATATAAAAGTAAAGCCATAAGTCCATGATTTTTTTCATGAGAACCTCCTTCAACTAAACAAATTATTTAATTATTAAATAAACAAATTATTTAATTAATTGTTTAAAATTACATTTGATCTATGAGATAAGCTAACAGTTTTGATTTTGTTTTAAAACCGTGTTTTTGTGCTTGTTCTTCAATTTTCTTTATTTGACTTTCAGTCAATGAAAAAGTGACTGATTTTCTTTTTTCACTTTTCATATCATTAGACTTCAAAATAGAACTAATTACGCTGTGAATTTCATCTTCCTTTTTTGGTTCAGGATCAATTGTTTCTTTTAAATTCTGTTTAACAATTTCATCTTTATCTTTGTTAAATGTATCAAAACTCATAATTTAAACTCCTTTATTTTGTATGATTATATATTTTTGAAAAACTATCATTAATATTATTTAAAACTTTATCGTCTTTTTTATCTTGGGTTTTAGCAAAATCAAAAATAGATAAGTGTTTAGTAGTTGCTTTATTAAAAATTTCTCTTTCAGAAATAGTAGAAATAACAGTTTCATCATCTTTTATGTGGCTTAACAATTCATGTGATGTGCTGGTGTTATGTTTAATCATATTAGCTACAAAAAATAATTGTGCGTCAACATAAGTTTCTCCAGTTTTATAATCAAACAAAGATTTTCTGAATTTTTCTAAACGAGCTTCTAAATCAAATTTTGCTGAATATCCATGTTCACTAGGTGTAATTGGACTAACTAAATAATTACTTATTGCTACTGCATTTTTTGTTATTGTAGAAAAATCAGGGTGTGTATCAATTAAAATATAGTCATAGCTTCCAATATTTAATTTTTCAAAATTATTTTTTAACCAAAGAAATAATAACATTTCTTTATTGCTGTTGTTTTCTAATTTGCTTCCTAGTTCATCTAAATCAATAAAACCAGCTACTAAGTCTAAATTCTCTTTAATGTTATCAATGATAACTTCTTGTGCTTCCTCACTATCTTTAAATGCTTCTGCAATAGTATTATTTCTTCGTGTTGGTTGAAAAATTGTTGTTAAATTGCATTGATGATCTAAATCAATTAATAAAACTTTCTTTCCTTTTTTTACCAACCAATCGCTATAATTTAGTGTTAGTGTTGTTTTACCAACTCCGCCTTTAATGGCTGTAAATGTAATGATTTTCAATGTACTACCACCTTTCTATATCTATTATAACATAAATAATTAAAAAAATAAACAATTTGTTTATTTAATTAATTA
This sequence comes from Mycoplasmataceae bacterium, assembly GCA_017511585.1. Classification (GTDB taxonomy): domain Bacteria; phylum Bacillota_I; class Bacilli_A; order Mycoplasmatales; family Metamycoplasmataceae; genus UBA710. Next base: position 50 of record JAFWJI010000001.1, on the reverse strand, counting down.
TTTATTTATTTATCTAATAAATAAAAAACTAAACTATTTTATTAAATCTT
>JAFWJI010000027.1 GCA_017511585.1 Mycoplasmataceae bacterium | reverse complement strand
TTCTTCAACATCGATTGTTATTTCATTTGCAATTTTTTTCAATTCTTCAATTGCATTTCCCATAGCAACACCTAAGCCAACTTCTCTAATCATTTCAATATCATTTTCACCATCACCAAAAGCAATTACTTGATTTGTGTTGATTTTTAAATGATTACATAAATAATTAATAGAATGCATTTTAGTTATTTTTTTATTTGCTATAAAAAATCCATTTGATCATCATGATTGAATATCTAAAGAAGAATTCATGTTTTTAAAATATTCTCTTGATAAATCTAATAATTGTGAATTATCATGTGTAATAGTTATTAAATGAAACTTATCTTTTTCAATTTGATCTTTAGCTAATTCAATATTTTTAAATTTTTGTTTAAATGGTTGTCAAAATCATGGTCCTTTTATCTCTGTTAATTCTCAAACAAAAACATTATTTTGATCAGATAAAATAACATTTTTAACACCATCTAAATTATTTAATAAAACTTCATTTTTATAGTTTTCAAATTCTTCAAATTCAATAGAAGAATTAAAAAGATATTTATCTTTTTTCAAATCATAAATAAAAGAACCATTAGCACCAATAAAATAATCAATATTTTCATTTTTATGAATATCGGCTATTGAAATAAAATCTCTTCCTGTTGCAAGACAAACAATATATCCATTTTTTTTTAAATTAAAAAGCATTTGTTCTATCTCTTTGGAAAACTTATTTTTTAAATAAGGAATAAGAGTTCCATCGATATCAAAAACAATCATTTTATACATTTTATGCTCCTTTATTTAATTAACAAAATTAAAAAATTCTTTCTAATATTTTTTTAATTTTATTTCCAAATAAATTATTTTTAATAATAATTCCCTTGTTAATCTCGATTACGCCAATACAATCACCATTAAATTCTAACAAATAAGTATCATCTTCTTTATTTAACTTTTTTATTTTTCCATTAAAAAAATCAATTAATTCTTTTTTATCATTAATAAAAATTTTTTTTAATTTTATCAAATTATCAATATTAATTTGATCATTTAAACGTAAACCACTTATCATTGTTCTTTCTAAAAAACTAACATAAGCTCCAGTTGTTAATTTTTGACCTATATCATCAACTAAAGTTCTAATATATGTTCCGTTTGAAACATGAGTTTTAAATTCTATAAAAGGATATTTATATTTAATATCAAAAATATCAAAAATTTCTATTGATATTTCTTTTAATTTTACTTCTTCATTTTTTCTAGCTAATTCATATGCTTTTTTTCCATTTATTTTTTTAGAACTATAAATTGGTGGTTTTTGTTTAATTTTTCCAATAAAACTATTAACTACTTGAAAAACTTCTTTTTCACTAGGTATTTTTTTTGAACAAAAACTAATAGGACCTTCACTATCATAAGTTTTAGATATAAATCCTAATTTAGCAATTACTTTGTATTCTTTTTCTTTATTACTAATATATGGTATTAATTTTGTATCATCATCTGTTGCTAATAAAAGAAGACCTTGAGCCAAAACATCTAATGTTCCAGTATGGCCTATTTTATTAATATTGTTTTGCTTTTTAAAAATATTAATTGCTTTATTTGAACTTATACCTAAATCTTTATATATTAACTTAAACATTTTTAATTTTCATTAACAATATCTATATTTTTACTAACTTCTTTTTTGTTATTAATTTTTTCTTTAATTCTATCCATTCATTTATAGTATGAATTATTTGTTGATTTTAATCTTAAAGATTTTGCTCAAATTCATGATAATCCAACTGCAAAAAGTGGTGCTATTAAAAAGAGAATCATATTAATAATAATAACTAATCAAGGATATTTTTCTATTCCATTCATGAAAAAAATTTTTCTAACATCTAAAAATCCATATACATGAGGGAAATAAATAGTATATTTACCAGTAGGATTGCCGTTATCATCTAAAACTTCTTTTGAATATGCTCCTGCAGAATAAAAAAATGAATGGAAAACAATATAAATTGACATAAATAAACAAATTCAACCAATTATTTTTTTATCCAAAACAAATTCATTTTTAATCATGAATAAAATAACAAATCCAATTATTGGATTAACTCCATGTGTAAATAATGTACTAATTACAAAATAAGGATCTGATCATTTGTACTCATCTGTTGATCAAGATAAAATTGCTCAATAAACCAAAAAAGTAATTGTTATTAATACGATACTACCAAAAAATCAATTTTTAGCTTTATTAGAATTATTCTTAAATCCAATTATAGTTATAGTTATTCCTGTGAAAAAATTCGTCTGGATTGTAAAAAAAGCTAACATGTAAAATGGACCAAAAACTTGATTTGGATCACCATTAAATTCTGGAAGCTGATTTTCACCAGGAGGAATCATTTCAAATCATCTTCCACCACTTAATATCGTTCAAACCAAAGTATTAATTATTACAAATATTCCTAAGGAATAAAACAAAACATTTTTTTTGTTTTGATCTTTTAACATAATCCTCCTTTTATATCTTTTAAGTTGAAAAATTTTACATTATTAACAAAAAAAATAAATAATTTTTTGTACTTAAAATTATTTATTTTTTACGTTATTTATTAATTATTTTTCATATTCATAACATTATTTATTTCATTGATAATGTCATCTTCATTAAAATGTAAATATCTTGATGTTGTATTAATATTTGTATGTCCTAATATTTTACGTACAATTTCAATATTTGCATTATTTTTTAATAAATTAGTTGCAAAACTTCTTCTAAGTCCATGAGGAGTAATTTTTTTATCAAAATAAAAATATGAAGTTTGTTTAATTATTTGATTAATTTGTTTAATACTTATCAATTTATTCTTTTTACTAATAGCTATTCTATTTGCTCTTCAATTATTCAAAAGTTCTATTAAGTAATCTGTTAAAAAAATAACTCTTACTTTATCACCCTTTCCTTTTATTTTTAATTTATTTTTTTCATATATTTTATTTTTATTAAAATCTAAGAGTTCACTAACTCTTATTCCTGTTAAAAATAAAAAACAAAAAATTAATCAATTTCTTTTTGAATTTCAATCTTTAAATAATATTTTATTTTTTACATTGTTAAATTCTGACAAAGTAATAATTGTTTTATTACTTTGTTGAATTTTTGGTAATTTTATATCTTTACATTGATTAATTAATTTTCATCTTTTTTCAAATTTAAATATAGATAATACTGAACAATAAATTAAATGTACACTATTGGGTTGATGTTTTTTTGAATAATTTTTAATATATTTAACAAACAAAGTTTTATTAGGATTTTTTTCATCTAAATATTTTTTTCAAATCTCATATTGTCTAAGATAAATTTTTATTGTATTTTTTGATAAATTTTTATTTTTTAAATAATTTGAATATTTCATGTTTTGTCCTTTTCTGCATATTTAAATAAATATGCCTAGTATTTAAAATAAAGACAACTAAAATATTTGATCTATCAAAAAGAAAAGAGGTTTAGTAACCTCTTGTTTAAATTATTATTTATTTAAAAATTATTCTTTAATATTTCTTTTTTTAATTATTTCATCTGCGATGTTTTTTGGTGCTCTTTCATAATGATCAAATTGCATTTGATAATTACCACGACCTGAAGTCATTGTTCTTAAATCTGTTGAATAACCAAACATTTCTGATAGTGGTATATCTGCTTTTATAACACTTGCTCCATCTTGACGTGTTTCGTTATTTTTTATTTGACCTCTTCTTCTAGAAATATCACCCATTATATCTCCAAAGTATTCTTCTGGAACAATTACTGATACATCCATAATTGGTTCTAATAAAACAAAACCTAATTGTTCTTTACCAGCTGTTAGTGCTTTAGAAGCAGCTATTTTATATGCCATTTCTGAAGAATCGACATCATGGTATGATCCATCAAATAAAGTAGCTTTTAGATCAATAACTGGATAACCTGCTAAAACACCAATTGCCATTTTTTCTTCTAAACCTTTTTGAATTGATTTAATGTATTCTTTAGGTATTTTTCCACCAACTATTTTATCTACAAATTCAAAACCTTGATCTTTATTTGGTTCAAATTTAATTCAAACATGACCATATTGACCTTTACCACCAGATTGTTTAATGTGTTTTCCTTCAATATCTGCTGATTTTGTAATTGTTTCACGATATGCAACTTGTGGTGCTCCAACTGTCGCTTCTACACCAAATTCTCTTTTTAAACGATCAACAATTATTTCAAGATGCAATTCACCCATACCAGAAATAATTGTTTGTCCTGTCTCTTCATCAGTATATGTTTTAAATGTTGGATCCTCAGCAGCTAATTTTTGTAATCCTAATGAAAGTTTTTCAGTTGCTGCTTTTGAAGCTGGTTCAAGAGCTTGAGAAATAACTGGTTCTGGAAATTGCATTTTTTCAAGAACAAATTTTGGTGATTTTTCTCCAACTAATGTATCTCCTGTTGTAGTTACTTTTAGTCCAACAGCAGCTGCAATATCACCTGTTCTTACTTCATCAATTTCTTCTCTTTGGTTAGCATGCATTTCTAAAATACGACCAATTCTTTCTTTTTCACCTTTGGTTGAATTATAAACGTAAGAACCTTTTTCTAAAACACCAGCATAAACTCTAAAAAAAGTTAGCGAACCGACAAATGGGTCATTCATTATTTTAAAAGCAAGCGCTGCAAAATCATGATCATCTTTTGAAGGAACTTCAAAAGTTTTATCATCTAGATGTGCAGGGATTGGAGGAACATCTAAAGGCGAAGGTAAATAATCAACTACAGCATCAATCATAGCTTTAACACCTTTGTTTTTAAATGCTGTTCCACAAACTGCAGGATAAAATTCAGATGTAATTGTAGCTTTTCTAATAGCTTCTTTTAAACGATCTGCAGGGATATTCATATTCCCTTCTAAAATTTGCATCATTAATTCTTCATCAAAATCTGCAACAGCTTCAATTAATTCATGTCTTTTAGCTTTTGCTAATTCTTCTAAATGTGCAGGAATTGGTATTTCTTTTCCATTTTCTTCTGGTTGACCATCAAATTCTCAAGCAGTCATTTCAACTAAATCAATGTGTCCTTTATAATGATTTTCTTCTCCAATATTTCATTGGATAGGTACACAATTACCACCTAATAATTTTCTAACTGAAATAACAGCTTTTTCAAAGTTAGCTCCTGCTTTATCCATTTTGTTAACAAAAACAATTCTAGGAACTCTATAATTTGTTGCTTGTCTTCAAACTGTTTCTGTTTGAGGTTCAACTCCTGATTGAGCATCTAAAACTGCAACAGCTCCATCTAAAACTCTTAATGAACGTTCTACTTCAACTGTAAAATCAACGTGTCCTGGGGTATCTATAATATTAATTCTTTTTCCTTTTCAAAAAGCTGAAGTTGCTGCAGAAGTAATTGTTATACCTCTTTCTTTTTCTTGAGCCATGAAATCCATTTGAGAACCACCATCATGTGTTTCTCCTATTTTATGAATTTTTTTTGTATGTAACAAAATACGTTCTGTTGTGGTTGTTTTACCAGCATCAATATGGGCCATTATACCTATATTACGATAATCTTTTAAATCATACTTTCTTGCCATATTTTTTCTCACTCACTATCATCTAAAGTGTGCAAATGCTTTATTTGCTTCTGCCATTTTATGTGTATCTTCTTTTTTCTTAACTGCTCCACCTGTTCCTTTTGAAACATCAATTATTTCGTTTGCTAATTTAACATCCATTGTTTTTTCTGTTCTAATTCTTGCATAATTAATTAATCATCTTAAAGCAAGTGTTTGTTTTCTTCTTGCTGAAACTTCTGAAGGTACTTGATAGTTTGTCCCTCCAATTCTTCTTGTTCTAACTTCAAGCAATGGAGTTACATTTTCAACTGCTTTTTGAAAAACAACTAATGGATCTTCATTTGTTTTTTGTTTAACTAATTCAAAAGCAGAATATAAAATTCTTTCTGCAGTTGATTTTTTACCATCTAACATAATTGTATTAATTAATTTAGTAACAATCTTTGAATTAAATATTGGGTCTGATAAAACTTCTCTTACCGGAGCTTTTCTTTTTCTTGACATTTATGATCCTCCTAAATATTTTTGGTTATTTATATATTTAATTAAGATTTTTTAGGTTTTTTAGCACCGTATAATGATCTTCCTTGTTTTCTATTATTTACACCTGCTAAATCTTGAGTACCTCTAACAATTGTGTATCTAACCCCAGGTAAATCTTTTACTCTACCACCTCTTATTAAAACAACAGAGTGTTCTTGAAGATTATGTCCTTCTCCTGGAATATATGCAGTTACTTCCATACCATTTGATAATTTAACCCTTGCATATTTACGTAAAGCAGAGTTAGGTTTTTTGGGAGTCATAGTAGCAACCCTTGTACAAACCCCTCTTTTAAATGGGGCTGGTTTATTTGTAAATGTTTTATGCAATGAATTGAAATTTAGAGACAAAGCAGGAGCTTTATTTTTACGCACTTTGTTTTGTCTACTTTGATTAACTAATTGATTTATTGTAGGCATCTTTCCCTTTCTTGATTTCTTTTTTTAAAATGGATATTTACAAATACACAACTTATCCTAGTGTATCAAAAATAAATTTATTCCTTTTAATTATATTAAAAATAAAACATTTTTTATTAACTTTTTAATTTTTAGGTTTTATATTATTTGGATCAATATTTTCTTTATGTTGAGAATTATTATGATTATCTACTCTAATTATTAAATAAGCTAATTTTAAATCTTTTTGATTTGAACCAATTTCTTTTAAGTATCATTTTGAATAAGTGAATTTAACTACTTTTTTATTATCTTTAGTAATTTCTAAAGAAAATGGAGTTAAAATTAATCTTTCATTATCAAATTCTAAAATAGCTTGATAATTTTTCATTTCTTTTTGAGTAGATAAATTATCACCGCTTAATTCTACTTCAATAAAATACTTTTCATTATCTTTATTTCATTTAGCCAAATCAATAGCGAATGAATCTTTATTTGTATCTTTAAAGTAAATTTCTTTAATTTTAAACCCAGCAACATTTATAGAAATTTTTGTACCATTTTTATATTTTTCAAATTCTTGATCGCTATTTCATTTTTCTTCATTAAGAACATAAACTGTTGCTCTAGTTCCTGAAGTTCAAGAATAAATATAAGAATTTCCTACAACTTTTTCACTATTAGTATCGCTTGTAAATTCAAATGAATAATCTTTGCTAAAATAACCAGAATAAATTTGTGGTAATCCGCCTTGTGGAGAATAAAAATCAAATTTAAAAACACGATATGTTTTATTACCGAAATTACTTATATGTGCAGAAACATTTTCTACTTCAACTTCATCAATTCCAGAAATAACTTTTGTTTTAACTGATTCATAACCTACAATACTTAAACTTAATTCTGTATCTTCAAATATTTTTCCGCCATTAGGATAGTTTTGGCTAGTTCAAGTTTTATGTGCAAAAAATAGAGATAATGTATTTTCATCAATTTGTTCCAATATAAAAGGACTTAGTTTTACTTCTTTAAAATCAGATCCACTATCTTCTTTATACTTTAAACTTCCAAAAATATTGTTTATAAAATTTGCATCAAGATTTTTAAATTCACCATTTAATATAACATTTATTCCATAGAAAAAATCAACTTTTTCAGCATTTGAAGTTGGATTTTCATTTTTTCTATATCACTTAGATGATTTTATTGATAAATTTACTTTATTATTGTTTTCTGGTTGATCATTTTGGATTTTAAATCCTTGAAGTCTTAAATTAAACTCTTTTTTTTCATTAGTTTTTGTTTCACTATTTTGTTCTTTAGTTTTTGTTTGTTTATTTTCAAAAGTAATTTTAAAATCTAAAAAACCTTTTTTAATATTTTCTATATTAGATGATTGTGTTTCTTCACTTATTGAAATATTAGAATCTTCATAATTATGAATAAACATTTTTTTACTTTTAATAAATTCTAATAATTTAGTTTTATTATTTTCTAAATTACCATTTTCTTTAATTTCTATATCTTTAAAAGAATCGCTAGAGTAAACATAAATAGTTTTAGATTCTTGACCTTCTGTAGTAGTTTCAGTAATTTTTTGCAATACTTGTTCATTAGGATTTACAATAGTGTTTTTAATTTCAATATCTTGTTCTATTGATTTAAAACCAAAAAAATTAATTGATGTTTTAAAATCTTTTTGTATAGCATTTTCTCATCAAATACTACTTTTAAATTCTACTTCTACTGAAACTAAAGATTGATCATCCTTTGCTTCAATTTTAGTAATTAAAACATTTTCTAAATTAAGAACTGAACTATCTTTTGCTCAAGCTATATCTTTAATTTTTGATTTAATTGATTTTAAAATATTTTCTTTATTTTCGGTAGTTGGTGTAGTATTATCAGTATTATTTTTAGCTCAATCTGAAGGTTTTTGATTTTTAATTTCTGGTAATGTTTGGCTTAAATCGATCCCTTTATTGGTGCTATCATCATAATTAATATAAGTAGATATACCTTGTTTTTTAAAACCTGTTAATTTTATCTTTTTAAAAAACTTAGATTGTAAAATCAATTTCCCTTGTTCATCTTGATACTTATCAGATTTAACATCAACTTCAATTTCTCCTTTATTAGGTGAAAAAATAATTTTTGTAATACTTAATTTTGCATCAAGAGGTAAATTAGAAAATAAAACATTTCTATTTTCATTTAATATGTTTAGAACTTGTTCTTCACTAATAACTTGTTCACCTTGATTTATTGCAAATTTATTATTATATTTTTGCGATAAATCAATTTCTTGTTTTAAAACTGTTGTATTTTGATTTGTTGAAATAATAGTTTCTTTTTTGTTGCATGATACTGTTGTAAATAAAGTTAATCCTGTTGCAAATAAAGAAGAAATTAATAACAACTTATTTTTTTTCATATTTTATTTAACTCCTTAATAAACAAATTGAATCTAAACATTATATAAAATTATTAGTTTATTTTTGCTACTAATTATTAAAAACAATCATACTAATCTGATTGTTTTTTCTATATATTAATTAGGTTTTATATTATTTGAATTTATATTTTCCATATATTCAACATAATTAAATCCAGCAACTTTTACTATTATGTAAGCTAAACTTAAATTTTCTTTATTTTGCCCTATTTCACTTGAATATCATTTAGAATAAGTTAATTTAACAATAACATTTTTATCATCTTTTACTTGAATATCAAAAGGTTTTAAATTAAGTCTTGCATTACTTGATTCTAAAATAACCTCATATTCTTCTTTTGTTTTAGGTAATGTTGAATTTGTAGTTTTTAATTCAACTTCATCAAAATATTTTTTAGTTATTTTTATTTTAAGAATTAACTATTGTATTTCCTTTAAAGTAAACATTTTTAACTTTAAATCCAGGAATTTTTATTGAAATATTAGTTCCTTCTTTATATTTATTAAATTCAGTTTCAGCTGTTGCAGTATCAATAAAAACATAAAGAGTAACTTCTTTACCTTGATTTACTCATTTTGAAATACATGCTTTTGCTTCTACTTCGTTATTATCTTTTTGGAATTTTATTACATAATCTTTACTTATTATATCTGTAGACATACCAGGTAAATTTCCTAATTTAGAATTAAGATCTATTAAAAAATAATGATATGTTTTCTTACCAATTACTACACTATTTGTTGATATTTGTTTAACTTCAAATTGATCAATTCCACCTGGTATTTCACCTTCTACAGAATCAAATCCAGGGACATTTAAAATTATTTTTGATTTATTAAATATTTCCCCCCCGTTAGGGTAGTTTTTGTCATTTCAATCAG
>JAFWJI010000026.1 GCA_017511585.1 Mycoplasmataceae bacterium | reverse complement strand
TGTTTATCTGGATTAGCTATTGTATTGTAATATGAATCAACTAATGGCGAACCATTTGGTGAAACTAATTTTCATTCAACTTTATCGCCGTTATTTAAATTGTTAATTGAAATAAAGTTTTCAGTTCATTCATGTTTTATGTTTTTATCTTTATCTCAAACTCTTACTAAGAATTTATATCCACCTAATAATGTGTTTAAATCACTATCAGAATTAGATTGTTTTGGATCGTCAACTAAAATATTAAATGAACCTTGACCATCAACTGTTCCACCTTGTTTTACTCTTAAGTATTTTAATAATTCTTGATCAATTGGTTTGTCATATAAACCTGAAACTACAAAAATTAGTGGACTAGGTTGTTGAGCAAAAATTAAATCATTAGAAGTTGAAACAATTTCAATTTTGAAACGATCTCCGTTTTTTAAATTATTAATTGTAGTAATATCTCCATTATTAATTGTTGTAGTTTTACCATCAACTGAAGAATGAGTTGCTACTAATTTTATTTGACCTTTAAAATCTTGTTCTAAAATATTATTAATAGAATCTAATGTAGAAAAAATTTGATTTTCTTTATTATTTTCTTTTCTAGTTATACTAAATAATTTTTTAATTTTTGATTGACCATTAATAGGTTCTTTAGAAGGATCTAATGAATTTTGATAAACATTTTTAATATTATTTGGATTAGAAATTGTTTCAATAAATTCTTTTGAATTAAATTCATATCTAATATTTGAATCATTGTTAATAGGGAATTTAATATTTTTAAAAGTATATTGTATTTTATTTTCGCTATTATCTACATAATAATCATATTCTTCATCTTTTGTTGCTTTACCTTTTTTATTTACAAATTCAAATTCAATTTTTTGATTTTGGAAGAAATTATATTGAAGTTCTGAAGAAATGATAGATGAAGAAAATCTAAAAACACCTGGACTATATTCTTCTAATATAGTATTTCTTGTTGATGTAGAATTTTCTATTAATTTATTTGGTTTTGAATCTGAATCAAGTTCTAATTTGATTACTTTATTATTACCATCAACAATTGGATTACCATTTGTATCTTTATAATCTTTTGAACTAGTTCCTGTTTGACGTTTAACAAGCACTTGACCTGAACCTGAAACTAATATCTTATTTTCTTTATCTTTATAAAAATCATTAAAGTAATTAATTTTTATTGAAGCTCCAAGATAGTTTTTATCTTGATCTTCAATTAATGAAAGATTTTTTAATCTAGCATAACCATCTAAGGCATAAGAAGCTGAATCTGCTTGGCCAACATTTTCTAATTTTATTGAATCTAAATCAATTTTAATTTCACTAGTTTTTATTTTATAACCATAAACACGTGATTGGATTGGTAAATATGATGGATCTTCTTTAATAAGATATCCTTTTGAATTTGATTCTGAAATTAAAAATTCTTTTTTAACTCTTATAGCTATAATTACATAATCATTAACTAATAAATTTAAATCTTTATCAGGTAAATTAGTTTCTAAAGTTTTTCAATTATCATACTTTTGATCTGTTTGTTCTTCATACAATCTATCAGATGTAATTTGTTTTATTTCTTCATCTTTTAATTCACGATTTGAAACATAATAAGCTAATTCAATTGCATTTTGTTTATCTTGTTCTAATTTACTATCAATTTTTAGAAAATCATCAAAGGTTTTTTGATTAACTTTTATACTTAATCCACCTTTGTTTTGGAAGAATTTGGGTTGATTATTTTCATCTTTGAAATTTATTTCTATTTTTTGATTAATTAATGGATTTATAATCTCAATTGAAATAAATAATTTAATGTCTGGACTTTCTAAAATATAACCGTTATTTTGAATTTGACCATTTTTATAAACTTGATAATCTGGAGTCGCTTTAAAACAAAGAGCAAAATAATTTGTAATTTCTAATTTTAAATCATTAGTATTTTTTAATTCTGACATTCCTGATTTTCATATTGCATTATTACTATCAAAATTATTTTGTGAATTGCTATATAAAATTTCAAAAATATTATTTGAAGAATATCTAGACAACATAGCATTAAGCTCACCAAAATTTTTAATAATTAATTTTGGATTTTTATTTGTACCATGAACTTCAAAATTATTTGTTGCAAATATATTAGAAATTTTATCTATATTAATATATCCCTTTACTTCATTATTATTATTTGAATCAATAATCGAAATTCCAACATTAGGATTTTGACTATTAATGATTTTATCATCTATTTCAATAAATACACTTCCAACATATCTATCTTGAATAGCAAATCTTGCTTTAATATCTTCACGTTTAATAATTCAATTTTCATCATTTAAAGAACCATCTAATTGTTCTAATTTAGTTTTAAAAGATTCTTTATCAAATCATTGATCAAGACCTTCAACAGTATATTCTATTTTTAAATATTTCCTTTCATTTTCTATAACATTTTGAAAAACTTCATCTTCACTTAAAATGTTCAAGTTTTTAGTATTTCCAGATAGCTGAATTTGTTTTAATCATTCTGATTTTAATTTAATAGGTGTTGGATCTAAAAAACCACTAATTTTAATTATTTGATATTCTAAATTATCTTCTTTGGTTTCAACTTTACCTGTTTCTGTATTTATTAGTCACATATTGTTTTTTAATCTAACTTTTAATGTGGCTTGTCTTGAATTATTAACATCTAATTCGATTGAATTTAAATCATATTCTATGCTTGGATTGCTTAAAACAACATTTGGATTTAATCAAAATGGTAATTCAACTAAATTTTTATGGTTCATTAAATAATTTGACAAACTTCTTTGAACTCGATCTTTGTTTTCAATTTTTTTAATTTGTTCAATTGATAAATCTTCTATACCTTGCAATTCTCAAACTACATTTTGATCGAATTTAGTTTCAACATTATCTTTTCTAAAACCAGAAACATACCATGTTGCACTAGGTGCATTTTCTATTATTTGATTATTTAAACCAACTTTTTGTAATTGACCATCTTTATTTCAAAAATTCAATCTAATTTCAACAGATAAAATTCCTTCTCCTGCTAAAAAATCATAATTTGATAAAACAATATCATTTTTGGTCAATAATCATTCTGGTTTAGCTGATGGATTATTTAAATTTTGAGTTGATAAATTTGCATTATATGCTAAATTATCTACTAAATCATTAACACCTGTAGAGAATCCGTTTTCATTAGTAGCTCTTTTATAATATGGTTTAAAAATTTTTTCAATAAATAATTCTTTCAAATTATCTTCAGTAATAATTTGAGTTCCTGGTGCTAAATAATCATGATTTTGATCAAGAACTGATCCAATATGAGGAATATTAAATGAAGATAATGCACTATCAGTAATTGCATTTTCTTTGGTATTAGATTTTAATTTAGTATCTTCAATTTTTCTTAACCCACTAAAAGTAACATTAAAAACTTTATCTTCTTGAGATTGATCAACATATAAATAATTTTTATTTATAGAAAAACTAGCAGTAATTTTTCCTTCTTTGTTATTACTTATAGTTCAAGAAAAAGATTTAAAAAATTGTCTAAAATTATTCCTTGTTGTTTCTTGATTTGAACCAAATTCTATTGGATTTTTTAAATTAAAACCAAATTTAGTAGCTGTTACTAAACGTCAAACTATTTCTCTAAGAGATCAATATAAATCTAGATTAGTTTCTGAATTTTCTGAATTATGTGAAGCCATTTCACTTGCTATAAATACAGAAGAATTTCTATTTTGATAATCTACATATTGAGCATTATATAAATTTTGTAATTGATTTATTTCATATTTTATAGGTGTAAAACCAGATATAGTTATATCTTCAAATTTAAGATTAGAATCTGTTTTTAATTGTCCTTGTTGATTGAAATAATTGTTTATTTTTAATGTAAAAATTATTTGACCATTTTCATAATCAAAAAACAATTTTTCAAAAGTAATTGTTGAATTTAAAATATTATTTACTAGTAAATTATTTTTAATTCTAGTTTTAATATCTTCTTTATTTAATTTAGTAAAATCATTAGAATTAATTCCTAATTCAGTATAAGAAAATGATTTTAAATCATTTTTTAATCTAGTTCAATAAGCATAAGAAGGTAAATTTTGAGTACTTTGACCTCGATCTTTTTGATTAATAACAATAGCTTTAGCAGCTCCGTTTTTAGTAAATAAAATATTTCTATTAAAAACGTCATTATTTTCTTTTTCATCATTGTATTCTAATAAAGGGACACCTTTAGTTCCTTGATTAAAGTTTAATTGTTTATTACTATCTAAACTATCCGAAAAAGTTGATGTATTTCAATCCTTATATGTTTTTGAATCATCACTACCATTAACTCGATAAATTCTTCATGAAGAATCATTTAAATCATTTGTTGCCTCATAATGTGAATTATTATCAAATGGGTCTTTAATAACTGATAATATTCAATCAGATAGATTATCACTTTTGTTATAAGACAAACTAACAAAAGATGTTGGATTGCTAGATGTAACATTTAAACCATGTTTAGTTATTACTTCATTTGAAAAATGTCCATTCCACAATTCTGTTTGAAGATTTTCATTACTATAACTATCAGGCTTAAATAAACTTTTTTTAATAAAATCTGGTGATAATCCTGCTCCTAATGAAGTGCCTATATTTGTTATAGTTGCAATAATAATTGCGCTTTTTCTATGTGGTATATTAAAATTATTACCACCATTATTAACATTAATAGAAAAAGCTATTTTTAATTCAGTATTTTTTTTTGAAAAACCAATTGAATTTATTGATGATTTTGCTATAAGAGCATTTTTATTCTCATCATTAAAATTAAAATTAATATTATCTATAGGTCTTGTGAAAGAACCATAAAATGAATTATTACTAATTTCTTTATAAAATCCTATTTTTAGTTTACTTTGTCCAGATTCTTCTTTTTCAATAAATAAAGGAACTAAAGACAAATAATTAGAAAATTCAGAAGTTCCTTCATGATAAAATGCAGCAACAGATAAAATTATTTTTTTATTTTGATAAGTACTATTTCAAGGATCAATTGAATATCCAGTATGTGTTTTAGTTTCAATATCAACCAAATAAAACTTATTAGCAGCTAAATCTCTTTCATGAATTTGAGTTCTTTGTTTACAATAAACAAAATATTTTGTAACTTGTTTTTGAAAATTA
>JAFWJI010000025.1 GCA_017511585.1 Mycoplasmataceae bacterium | reverse complement strand
TTATTAAACAAGTTCAATATACAAAAACTGGAGATTTTATTAAATTACTTAATTTAATTTAATTATCTAATATTAATTTTGCTTTAGATATTGAAGAATTTGATTCTAAAATTTTAACAATAATTAAAAATGTAAAACCGAATATTCTTGTTATTTCAAAAGAATTTAATAATAAATTTTTTAGTAATAAAATCAATGATAAATTGATAATAAAAAATTTAATTAATACTTCTAAAAATTTAGACATAAAATTGATGTTTCAAAATATTGATTCAAATATTAAAAATAAAATATTATCATTTTCACATAATAACCAATATTATTTAAAAATTTAATTCAATTTAATTAAGGAGTTAATATGTATTCTGAAATTAAAATAAAAGATAAAAAAATTTCAAATTGAATTAATAAAGAATTGAAAAGACAAAAAGAGCATATTGAATTAATTGCATCTGAAAATTATGTTTCTAATGATGTTTTAAAAGCAACAGGTAGTATTTTAACCAATAAATATGGAGAAGGTTATCCGAATAAAAGATATTATGGTGGTTGCGAAAATGTTGATCAAATAGAAAATATAGCTATTGAAAGACTAAAAAAATTATTTAACGTAAAGTATGCAAATGTTCAGAGCTATTCTGGCTCAACAGCAAATGCTGCAGCAATTGCTGCATTAATTCCAAAAGATGGAAAAATTTTAGGAATGGGACTATCTTCAGGTGGTCATTTAAGTCATGGATATAAAATTAGTTTTTCTGGTTATTTTTATAAATCTTATTCTTATGATGTTGATGAAAATGGGTTATTAGATTATGACAAAATTTTAGAACAAGCAAAAAAAATAAAACCAGATTTAATAATTTGTGGAGCTAGTGCTTATTCAAGAATTATTGATTTTAAAAAATTCCATAAAATCGCTAAGGAAGTAGGAGCAAAATTAATGGCTGATATAGCACATATTGCCGGTTTAGTTGCTACAGGTTTACATCCTTCTCCTTTTGAATTTTGCGATGTCGTAACTTCTACAACACACAAAACATTAAGAGGAGCTCGTGGCGGAATAATCATGACCAATAATGAAGAAGTTGCTAAAAACGTTGATAAATGAGTTTTCCCAGGTTATCAAGGAGGGCCGTTATTTCACCAAATTGCCGGTAAAGCAGTTGCATTTGGAGAAGCATTAAAACCTTCTTTTAAAAAATATCAACAACAAGTAATTAATAATGCTTCAATTTTTTGTCAAGAGTTTAAAAATAAGGGAATAAAAATTATTTCAGAAAAAACAGATAATCATTTATTTATGATTGATGTAAAACAATCATTTAATTTAACTGGAAAACAAGCAACTGAAATTTTAAAATCAATCAATATAACAGTTAACAAAAATTCAATACCTAATGATTTAGAATCGCCGCAAATAACAAGCGGAATTAGAGTTGGTACTCCTGCTATGACAACAAGAGGTTTTAAAGAAAAAGAATTTATTAAATTAGCAAATATAATTTATTTATTATTATCAAATTATAAAAACAAAAAAATAATTAATGAGTTAAAAAAAGAAGTTAAAAAATTAAATGATAAATTCCCAATATAGGTTGATAATATGAAACAAAATTTTACAAAAATAATATTAAAAAATAATGTTTTAATTTATTTATCAGATTTGAAAGATGTTGTTAATCAAATTTTAAATTATCATAAATATTTGCCATTACCTAATTTAATACTTGGTAATGCTATACTAGCATTTAGTCCATTAAAATTTATTTATAAATCAAATAAATTAATGATTCGATATAAAACAAATGGAGCAATGAAATCATTAATATTAGAAATAAATGAAAATAAAATAAGAGGATTAGTTTCTAATCCAAATATAGAAACTGAATATGATCAAAAAAATTTTAATTCAATACCTTTAATTTTAGGAATTGGTGATGATGGAATTGTTGAAATTTCTCGTGAAATAAAAGGAAATTTTTTTACATCAGAAGTTAAAATAGCAAAAGCAGACATTGTTACTGATTTAGTTTATTTTTTGAATAAATCTGATCAGATTTATTCAGCAGCTATAAATGATTTTGAATTAAATGAAAAAGATTCAACTATGGCTAATAAAGCAAAAAATATTATTTTTCAACTTTTGCCAAATCATAGTGAAGAAGATAAAATATGAATTGAAAATTTTATTAAAGATAATAATTTTAAAAATTATTCAATTAATGAAATTATAGAAAAAATAGATGGAGAGATTATTTCTACCGAGTTTCTAGAAGGTATTTGTTGATGTAATAAAGATAAAATAATAAATGCAATAAATTTACTTAAAAATTCTGAAATTGAAGATTTATTTTCAAAAGATAAACAAATTGAAGTTGTTTGTGAATTTTGTATGACTAAAAGATTATTTGAAAAAAAGGATTTTTTAAAATAAATGAATAAAATAATTTTTCCTGGCTCATTTGATCCTTTTCATGAAGGTCATAAATTTGTAGTAGAAACAATATTGAAAAAATTTGATTATGTTTATATTGTAATTTCTTGAAATGAATCTAAGCAAAGAAAAGAAACATTTGAAAGTTCTAAATATAAAATTGAAAAGATTTTTAAAGATAATAAAAATATTGAAGTTTTAATAAATGAAAATAAATTAACAACTACAATTGCAAAAGAACTTGAATGTTTTAATATTGTTCGCGGAATTAGAAATTGAAAAGACAAAATTTATGAAAAAAAATTAAAAAAAATATATTTATCTTATGAACCTAATTTAAATTTTTATTATGTAAAATCAAATAAAAAGTTTAAAAAAAATAGTTCTACTAGTTTAAAAAAAAGTTAATAAAAAACAACCTTTTGGGTTGTTTTTTATTTTAATTTATTAGATTTTTATTAAATGTTTATTGTTTTGATCATTTTTTAGACTTACATATAGTTTTGTGTTTTTAGATAATTTTTCTGCTTCATCTAAATTGAATTGGATTTCAACAAAAACATTTACTTTTTTATCAACTTGTGCTTCATATTTTTCTACAATGTTTGCTTTTGAATTGTCTAATTCTTTAAATTCTTGACTTGATTCATCTTTGTATCAAAAATCATATTGATCAATATCAATTGGTAAATCATATCCTTTTAATTTAATAGAACCATATTGATCATAATTATCTTTTACAAATTCAGCTGCAAAGATTGATTTGCTATATCTTTCTAAATTTGGAAATTTATTCGCATCAAATTCTGGAGGTATTTGGGTAGTTGCTCCTGTAGTTGGAACTGAT
>JAFWJI010000024.1 GCA_017511585.1 Mycoplasmataceae bacterium | reverse complement strand
TGTTTCGGAATTTTTAATTTAGTTCTAGAGCCTATTCCACCAGCTAATAAAATCATATAATTCATAAAATAATAATAATAATAAATGATATTTTAAAAAAAATCGCAAAAGATGGAGATTTAATTTTTATTCATGAAGCAGCAAGAGTCTTATTAGATAAAAGAGATTTGGATTTACATAAAAATAATGCAAGAATTAATCAAGGTTTAATTACTAATAATGTTGTCTTTGATACAATGTTTAAAATAAATGAAGAAAAAGAAATATTGGAAGTTATTCAAAAACAAAACATTGTAGCTGGTTATAATCCTCAATCATTTTATTGAGATGATTTAAAAAAATATAAAGATGATATATTAGATGAACAAAGAGATTTAGATTTAAGTGAAATACTAATCAAAAAAAATTTTAAAATCAAAGTATTAGAACAAATATCGAATTTAAGAAAGATTACAATTAAAGAAGATTTAGAATGATTGGGAGAAAATATTAAATGAAAAAAATAGCAGCAATACACTTTGGTGCTGGAAATATTGGTAGAGGTTTAATATCTAAAATTTATCTAAGCAATAATATTGAAATTATTTTTTTAGATAATAATAAAGAATTAGTTGAAAAACTTCAACAAAAAAAAGAATATAAAATAAATTATGAAAATGAAAAAATAGAAACTTTTAACAATTTTTTGATTTTTTCTTCAATTGAAGAGTTAATTAATTCAATTGAAAATTATGAAATAAAATTTATTTCTACTTCAATAGGAACTAAAAATTTTCAATTTATAAAAAATGATTTAGAACATATTTTTTATAAATTGTCAAATAATAAAATAAATATTATTGCTTTTGAAAATGATTTTATGGCATCTACAATTTTAAAAACAATAATGAATGATAAAAATGAAAATCATAACTATATTGATTGTTTAATAGATAAAATTGTTCCTAATTTTAAAATTGATCAAAATTCTGATTTGGATATATATACTGAAAAATATTTTGAAGTTATATTTGATAACAAAAATAAAAAAGATGATTTAATATCAAAAAATGTTAAATGAACAAATAATTTCGAACCTTTTTTATATAGAAAATTATGAATTATAAACTCAACACATTTAATGCTTGGATATTTATTTAAAGAAAATAATAATTTTTTATATGAAATGCAAGAAAAACAATTTATTAAATTCAAAGAATTAAATAATGTGTTGGATACTTGATTTTCAAATATTTCTTTGATTTTAAATAAAGAATATAACTTTGATTATGATGAATTAGAAAAATATATTGAAATTAATAAAAAAAGAATTTTTAATAAAAATATTAAAGATAAAACAAAAAGACTTAGAAGAGATCCTATTAAAAAATTAAAAGAAAATGAAAGAGTAATATCTTTATTAAAAAAATTTAAAAAATATAATTTAAATTATGAAATTTTAAGTAAATTAATTTATGAAATGTTAACTTTTATTGAAATAGATGATGAGCAATCTAAAGAAATTGGTGAATCCGTTAAAAAAGAAGGTATTATTTTAACTCTTGTAAAGTTTTCAAATATTAGCGAGGACTTTGCAAAAGAAATTTTAAAAAATATAAAATAAAGAATTTATTTTTGATTTTGTAAAATTTATAAAATTATGAATAACAAAAAAGAAATTAGAACTAGATACGCTCCTTCTCCTACAGGATATTTACATATTGGCGGTGCTAGAACAGCACTATTTTGTTTTTTATTTGCAAAACACAATAATGGAAAATTCATTTTTAGACTTGAAGATACTGATGTTGCTAGAAATGTTGAAAATGGAGAAAAGTCTCAATTAGAAAATCTTTCTTGATTAGGAATTGAGCCAGATGAATCTCCTATAAATCCAAATCCAAAATATGGTAAATATCGTCAATCAGAAAAATTAGAAAGATATTTATTAGTTGCAAATCAAATGATCGAAAACAACCTTGCATATATTGCATATGATTCACCAAAAGAATTAGAACAACAAAAAAAAGAACAAGAAAGTAAGGGCATATTTTCTTTTAGATATGATCGTAATTGATTAAAAATTTCTGATGAAGAAAAAGAAAGAAGATTTAAAAATAAAGAATATTCAATTAGAGTTTCTTTACCTAAAAACAAAGATTATCAATGAGATGATTTAGTAAGAGGAAAAATAATAGTTAATTCAGATGAAATTGGTGATTGGGTAATTATAAAATCTGATGGCTATCCTACATATAATTTTGCTGTTGTTATAGATGATCATGATATGGATATAAGTCATGTTTTAAGAGGTGAAGAACATATTACAAATACACCAAAACAACTAGCTATTTATGATTTGCTAAATTGAAATCCTCCTAAATTTGGCCATTTAACAATAATAACTAATATGGAGGGTAAAAAATTATCTAAAAGAGACTTATCATTATTTCAATTTATCGAAGATTACAAAAAACAAGGTTATATTCCAGAAGCTATTTTTAACTTTTTATCTCTTTTAGGCTGAACTTCACCAGATTCAAAAGAAATAATGGACAAAAATGAATTAATAAGTAAATTCGATTATAAAAGATTGTCTAAATCACCTTCTAAATTTGATATTCAAAAAATGAATTGATTTTCAAAAAAATACATGCAAAATAAAGATGATGATGAATTAATAAGTAAATTAAATTTTGAAGAAATTGAAAATTATGAATGAAAAAAAATATTTGTAGAAACTTTTAAACAAAGTTGTTCAACAATAAATGAAATGCAAACTTCTTTAAATATGTTTAAAAAGGATTTACAACCTATAGAAAAATATGAAAATGAAGTTGTTACTGTTTTTATTGAACAATTAAAAATTAGAGATTTTAATGTTGATTCAATTCAAGAAGCAATAAATAAAACAAAAGAAATAACAAAGAAAAATGGAAAAGAATTATTTATGCCAATTAGATTAGCAACTACAAATTTAGAACACGGACCAGAACTAGCTAAAACAATTTTTTTATTTGGAAAAAACAAAATATATAAAAGATTAGGAATAATATAATGAAAATCAATTTTAAATCTATTTATAAAAATTTTAATGATGAAGAATCTAACATCATTGAATTTACTACAAATTTATTAGAAAATTATGTTGAAGATAATTTTAATGTTGTTGTTTTTGATGAAAACAGAAACGAAACAAAAATAAGAAATAGAATTGAATATAATGAAAATGAAATAAAAATTTATAGCGGAATTTCTTCGCTAGCATGTAAATTAAATGAAGTTGTAAAAAATAATTTTGTAGTTCAAGGAATGGAATCAAATACATTTTATATTTACACAAAATTGATCAAAATAAAAATTGATAATAATTATCTAAATACAGAATATTTAGTTAGTCATTCTAATGAATTTAAAGAATTTACAAAAATTAATTTAACATTAAATATATCTGATTAAGACCTTTTGTAATACTTAATTTTATGCCATAAATTTTTAAAAATAAGAACAATTTTTTGAGAAATAAAAGTTTTTTTAACAACCATATTATGTAAAACATTAACTCTATAATAAGAAGCATTAAAAACAATTCCGGCATGTAAAAAATAAGAAATATATAAAATGAAAATAACTAAATATAAAAAAGAACCAACAAGACCAAATTTTTCATAATTTAAAAATTTAGTAATTGTTGAAAAAAATAAAAAGAATAAAACTATAGGGATTAAAGAAGTTAAAATACCTAAATTTAAATATTTTCATTTTATTCTAAATGGAGAAATATATTTAAATAATAAACCTATCCCAATATAACCAAAAAAGAAAACATAAAAAAAGGAAATCAAATAAAAAATAAAATCATAAATAATTTCATTAGATATATTGTTCATAATTAATTGGACCAACGGAACAAAAGAAATAGCAATAATAGAAAAATAAATAGAAATAAATGTAACTATTAACATTGATTTAATTCTTTTTGTTATAAAATTCTGACGATCATTATAACTATAAATTTCAACAAAAGAATCAATAAACTTATTTACACCTTTAGAAGCAAATCATATTGAAGAAAAAACAAAAATAAATGTCAATATTAAATTAGCTGAATTCAATGGTATATTTACACTAAATAAAGTTTGTATTCCAGGAATAATTCTAGGCAAGACTTGATTTACTAAAAAAACATTCCAACTATTACTTATAATATTGACAATAGATAAAACAATTATAATTATTGGAATAATAGATAAAAGCAAATAAAAAGCAACTGCAGCAGGTATAAATTTGAATTGACTAGATGATAATGTATTATAAGTTATATCAATAGTAACATTCTTTTTTGTTTTCGATAAATTCTTTTTATTATCTAATGAGAAAAATAAAGAAATTTTAATTATGAATTTAATTATTTTAGAAAAAAAACCATCTTCTTTAAGATTTTTAAATTCATATTTAGCAACTCAAGGAATTTTTGTATTTTGAAATTTTTCTTTTTTAATTGGAACCGCTTCTCAACCTGTTTTTATTTTTCTTTTTCTCAATTTTTAACCGCCCATAATTTCTTTTATTAATTCAATAGTTAAAATAGGATTTGCTTGTCCCTTAGATTTTTTCATAATTTCTCCAGCTATAAATTTTATTGTGCTTTCTTTTTTTTCATTGAAATTATTTGATAAATTAGGATTAGCATTTTGAACTTCTTTTATTCAATTTACAATTATATCTTTATCTGAAATTAATTTAAAACCGTTATTTTTAATAATATTTTCAATTGAATCTTTTTTATCAACTAATAAAGGAATTAATTGTTTTAATTGTTTTCCTGATATTTCTCCTTTTTCTAAAATAGTTAAACATTGTTTTAAATCTTCAGGATTGATGTTTATTTGATCAAGACTTTTATTTAATTTGTTTTCTAAAGGAATTATTTCTGAAAAAAAGATTTTAATTGTTTCATATAAATCTTTATATTTAACTTTTTCAATAAATTCAAAATGATATAAATTACTTAAAATTTGATCTATAAAATTATCTGGAATGTTTAAATTTTTATATCTTTTTCTAATTTCATGAGGTAATTCATTAATTTCTATTGAATCAATTCATTTTTTATCTA
>JAFWJI010000023.1 GCA_017511585.1 Mycoplasmataceae bacterium | reverse complement strand
TAACTTAAATTCTATTTATCAAAATTGAAAAACAAATGGTGCTAATAGCTTAACAATAACAAATATTAATAGTAAGGCTGAATTAAAAAAAGAAAATTACAAAGATGTATTACCTTCTTATTTGAGTTTAAATAATATTGATTTAAATTTTAATAATTTTCAAAATACAACCCCAGCAAATTTTGTATTTGATTTTAATTACAATTTCAATAATGTCAATGGTAGTATAGATGCAACATTAGATGTTTTAAATAAAGAAACACAACTAAAATATTATGTTGATAATTTTGAAGAAGTTAGCCAAATCCAAATAACTGGTTTTGCTAATGAAAAAGATAGAAATACTGAAATACAGAATTTGTACGATACATTATCTGAAACATTTAATCTTAAAACAATTTTAGATGGTAAACAAATTCCTTTTTTAGCATCTGGAGTTACAACAAAACAAGATGTAATTAATTTATTTAATGCAATTAAAACTATCAAGCCAAATCCAAATATTGATAAAATTTTGGAAATAATTAATAATACTAATAATCAAAATCAATGATATGAAATCTCATTAACAACTTCTGCTTCTGACACAATAGGAAATATTATTATTGATTGAACTATAGCTGATAAATTTACTGGATATAAAATAAGACCAGAATATATTACAAAAACAACTACAATAAATGATATGTTGCAATTAGTAAATTCTGATGATCAAGGAAATAAAAATTACGGAATTATTGACAATGTTTATCAAGCTTACCAAATTTTTTCAAAATTAAATCTTACTAACATAAATTCTCAATTAGCTTCTAGTATGAATGAAACAATAAATAATGATTGATTATTAAATAGTACAAATATACAACAATTACTTCCTAATATAACAACAAACAATAGCAATAATGGATATTTAGAATTTGATTTAACAACAAATCAAATCACATCTAAGTTTAGATTAAAACTAGAAGGAAATATTAATAAAATTTCTAATGATATTAGCGGTATATTAAGAATACCTTTTGTTTTAGAAATTAAAGTTGAAAATAGTAATTTTAATGAAACAAATAATTGAATCAAAGTTTTACCACCTAATGGAAAAAGTGGTGTTGGAGAAAATGTTAGTTATAATTCTGCAGTTAGAGAAGCTTACATTCAAGTAGGTGGTTTTTTAACAAAAGATACTCAAGTCGCTTCTTTAATCTATAGTGTATTTAATCAATTAGCAAATAAAACACTAACTATTGAAATTGAAGATAAAAGTTACTTTGAATATCTAAAACAAAGATCTGAAAAAGAAATACCTACAATATTAGAAAATGAAATAAATAATTTTATTCAATCAAAAATAAGTGATCCAAATCAACAAAATGAAATAAGTGATTTTTTAAAAAAATATAGTTTAAGTTTTGGTTTTACTGATAATCAAGGTCTTAAATATGACCAAACAAATAAAACAATTTCTACAAATCAAGTAAGTTTAAAAATATTAAATTCTTCTGATAATTTTGTAATTGATTTTTATGAAAGTGGACAAAAAAAAGAATTTCCAATGGTTCAAATTTCTATAAAACTTATACAATCAACAACAAGCAAATAAATAATAAGCTAATTTTTATTAATAAAACATTTTATTAGTTATTCTAATTATTTTTTAGTTATAAATTTTATAAATAAAAAACTCCTACTATTTGTAAGAGTTTTTAATAATTATTTTTTATTTATTTTTGGTTAAAAAATTCTTCTAAATCTAATAGATCATATTTTGAATCTTGTTCATATTGTGAAGAAGTTCCAACAGGTATTTTATGACCTAATATAATATTTTCTTTTAACCCTTCTAAATTATCTACTTGATTTGATATAGCAGCATGAACTAAAATTTTTGATGTTTCTTGATAAGAAGCTGCAGCTAAGAATGATTCAGATAATAATGGAGTTTGTTTTGCTCCTTTAATAACCACTGTTCCATATGGAGGTTTTTTACCTTTTGCAATCAATTCTTTTGCAACTTCTTGATATGTAAATATATCTTCAATAGAACCGACAAAAAATGTTGAATCTCCAGCATCAGTAATAACAATTTTTGAAAGCATTTGTCTAATAATAATTTCAATATATTTATCAGAAATTGAAATACCTTGCATACGGTAAATTCTTTGAATTTCTTTTAATAAATAATTTTGAACTGTTCTTGGTGAAGTAAGTCTTAGTAATTCTTTTAATATTATTGGACCATCAGTAATTTTTTGTCCTGGAACTACAGAATCACCAACTTTAACTCTTTTTCTAACATTAGATGAAATTTCATATTTTTCAATATGTTTTTTTCCATCTTCTGCATAATATTCTAATTCTACTATTTCAATATTTATTTGATCATAATCAGGTTTAATAGAAACTATTTTTCCGATTTTAGATGCAATTACAGCTGGACGACCTCAAGGTTTGTCGTAGGCATCGATTAATTCAATTAAACGTCCAAAACCACCTGTAATATCTTCAACACCAGCAACCCCTCCTGAATGGAATGTACGCATTGTCAACTGAGTTCCAGGTTCACCAAT
>JAFWJI010000022.1 GCA_017511585.1 Mycoplasmataceae bacterium | reverse complement strand
CTAAAAATTTGCTTGAGATTTTTATATTTATAAAACCTGGTTTTACCATTTCTATACTTTCAAATTCTTCACAGTCTTTGCAGTTATCTACAACTTCTTGTGCTATCATAAATGGTGCCTTTTTATATTCTTTTGCAGCTGCTAATGCGCCATCACATTGAAATTCACAAAGATCTGGTCTATTTGAAATAATTACTTTTGCATATTTTGCATCATAACCACATTTTTTAAAACTTGTTTCTAATTTATCTTGTAAAATAGAAATTATTTTTTCCATTTAAAAAATCATTCCTTTCTTGCTTGTTTGAAAATACACTTAGTTTTACATTAAATTTTTTCATTTTTTCTAGCTCTCAACTTTATTTCAGCCTATATCTTACCACATTTTAGTAGTTTTATCAACAAATTTTCAAAAAAGTGTGGACTTTTTTTTACAATTATGCTAATATATTAAAGTACATATGCCGATGTGGCGGAATTGGTAGACGCACCAGATTCAAAATCTGGCGAGAAATCATGCGGGTTCGAGTCCCGCCATCGGTACCAGAAAAGACTAGCAAAGCTAGTCTTTTTCTAATTATAAGGTGGGACTCGAAAAGGAGGTTGCCAAGTTTCGGCTAGTTAAGGCTAGACGAAACGCAGGCAAAAAATGTCCGGTGGACATTTTTTCCGACGCGGGAGAGTTTCCCGCCATCGGTACCAGAAAAAAATCGATATCTTTTGATATCGATTTTTTTAGATATATAAATAAATTTCATAGGTAATTGCGAAACTAAATTAATTTTATTATATTATATCAAATTCAATTACATTCACATTTTTTATTTGTATTTTTGAAAATTCATCTTTTTCATCTTCAAAGTTTACAATATTAAAATCAGATTTTCTTTCATTTTCTAATGTTTTCTGCGATATATCTATTAAAGCTTTTGTTGATAAATCCATTCCAGCTGGCAACGTTTGATTTTGATTATTATAAAAAACAATGTTTGTAAACGGTATTCCATTAAGTGCATCTTTTATATTTAATTTATATAAATTTATAGTTTTCCCTTTATTATTAATATTTTCAATTATTTCATTTACAGGATTAATATTAAATACATTTAGTAAATCTTTATCTAATTCCTCATCGCATATTAATTTATATACTGGAATTTCTTCTTCAATCTTAACTTTTTCGATTGCAGAATTTATTTTATTTGTAATCTGTTCCAATACCAATTTATAACCTAGTGGCTTTGCATTTTTGTTTATTTCTAAAATATTGAACATGTCCTTTTCTATTTCTCTATGTTTTTTATTCTTTATTTTGCTAACTTTGGTATTATCCTCAGTTCTGCCGAAAATATCAAATTCTACATTTTCCTCAATAGCTTCCTTTTTTAATAGCTTTAGATTACTATCTAGGTCTTTTGGCAATAATTCATTTGTTTTTATTTTATTTAAAATGTCTATAACTTTAGTATTTGTAATAAAAATTGCATCTGTTTCATCTTGTGATAATTTTCTTCTTAATTCTTTATCATATTTTTTACCAAAGTTTTCCAAGTCCTCTTCATAATCAAAATATTTTTCAATTTTCTTTACAACATTTACTTCTTCCTCTTCCCCCTCCGGAAGAGCTTCTACAACATCTTTATTGCTATATTTCCAAAATTCAAAAATACTTTTTTTATGGCTATCAATCTCTTTGATATAAATACTTGCATTTTCAATTTTTTTATTTAAATTTTTATTTTTTAATTTTAAAGCATTTATATCCATTTTTATATTGCTTAGTTTTTCTTCTTTATCCTTTAGCTTTTTATAATTTTCAATTAATTCCTCAAGTGTACAATTCTCTATTTTCTTTATATCTTCAACAATAATAGTATCGTCGTTAACTTCATGCTTCTCTTCCTCTTGTTCTTTAATTTCTATTTGCTGTTTTTTATCTTTTACCTTCTTACCTTTTGAAAATTTAAAAAAATATTTTACCTTTCCCAAAAATGACTTTTTACACTCTAAAAATGTTGAAATCTGTTTTTCTTTTTCTAAATATTCATTTTCTAGCAAAACAGCTTCTTGTTTATAATTGTTTAATTTTACTTCACCTTCCATTATTTTTTGATTTGTTATTAGTATTCTTTCATTACATTTTTGATACTCGTTTGTAATCCATCCTACTAAATTAGATTGTTCTATTATATTACCATCTTTATAAAAAACTATTTCTCCATAATTATTTATTCCTGTATCAAAACTAAAATAGCTTGGCAAATCTGTTTGTAAAATAAACATTGCTTTCAACAATTTATAAAAACTATTCGCCTGTTCTTTATTCTCTAATTTTATTTTATACCAACTTTTTAGTTTCTCATATACATTTGTTTCTCCAATAATCTGAAGACTTAAATTATTATTTTTATCGTATACCTCGTAAATTAATGGCCAGTTTTTGGTAAATAACCACATATAGTTTTCTAGATTCTGAATTTCTGATCTTTTTAAATATTCACTTGAATAATCCACACCACTTACTGGTACAAATATAGAGGAATTTTTCTTGTTTTCAATTTTTTTCTTTAATAAATATAGAAATGCTTCATTTTCAGTTTCCTCAGTAGGCACAAGCATAAAATACTTATCATTAGATCTTGAATAATATATTTGCCACATATAATTCGAAGCAAATTTAACTTTAAATGGAATTTCTTTAGAAATTTTTTCTTGTTCTTCCTCAAGCTCCCTTATTTTGGTAATTTTTGCATTTTTTAATATATTCATAAAAACTGAATATTTCAATGCATTTTCTTCATTTTTTTTATCTAAATAATAAGTAAGTGGTGCAGCTTTTTT
>JAFWJI010000021.1 GCA_017511585.1 Mycoplasmataceae bacterium | reverse complement strand
TGTTTCGGAATTTTTAATTTAGTTCTAGAGCCTATTCCACCAGCTAATAAAATCATATAGTTCATAAAATAATAATAAATGATATTTTTAAAAAATATTTTTTTATTTTCTAACACTAATTGCATTTATGTGTTCAAAGCAATTAATTGTTTTTTTAGGAATCATATAATCATTACCATATCTTCTTTTTAATATTTCATCATAATCAACAGGAATGTATATAGGATAATTTTCAAATTGAATTTTTTTTCTATTTCAAATTGTTAATGGGCTTTTTTGATTATTTATTTTTGAATTTGGATTATCAACCATTAATGTAAATTCAGGATTATTTTTTTCTTCTAAAATTTCTACAACTTCTTCAAAGTATATTTTTTTAGTAGTTCATTGAATTGGTCATAAAACTATTTTTAATAATTTTAGTTTTCAATTAAAGCCGACATATTTTGAACCTTTATTCATTATTTGGTTTGCAAATCTAAAAATATTTTTAAATTTTTTATATTTATTAACTCTTTTTTGAGTTGTCGGAATTATAGGAAATAAATCTATTGCAATTGATGAATTTAAAAAATTATTAATATCAGGAACTCATTTTGCAATTATAAATGGATAACCTTTTGTATTCATATCTAAAAAATTTTTGGGATATTTATTTTTTAAATAATAATAAGTTTCAATAGAAATTAAAACGTCTATATCATCATCTCATTCAATCATCTTACCTTCTCTAATTGCACCTAGCAAAGTTCCGGCTTCTGCTACATATCAAAGTTTTTCTTTTTCTAATAATTCTGTAAATTCTTTAAAAAAAGATATTAATTCTTTTTTTTGTGAAAGCATATGAATTATCCCTTTCTAAATTTTTTAATTATTTATAAACTTCCTTTTCGAAGTAATTTATTTAAGTATATCAACATTCCTATTTTAGTTAATATCCTTGTTCCAAAAGGACATCATAATAGTTTGAATTTTTTTATTTGTTTATAATTATTTTTTTTAAATTTTATATATTTTCTCATATCTTTCGATGCATTTTTTTTAAGATGCATTAATAAAGCCATTAAATATCCATTTTGATAAATATTATTTGATAGTAACTTTTCAATATTTTTCATAATTAATCCAATTCTTTTTTCATCAAAACTTTGAGTTGAACTTGCACCCTCTCTATTGTTAAGATAGTAACCAAATTGTTTTTTTATGTAATAAAATGTTTCTGCTTTTTCAACAAATTCATTTCATAAAATTATGTCTTGATAAGAAACATTTTCTTCAAGATCATTTATTTGTTTAAAAATTGATGTTTTGAAAAATTTACATAATGGAATAAGTGAAGGAAAATACATGTATTTTTTATCCATTAGACCCCCTTTAATTTGAGGGGTTAAATAACCTTTTACAATTCTATTTTTTTTAATTTCATAAAAACCAGTAAATATAAGATCAAAATTAAAATTCATAATTTTTTCTATATTAGAAAATAAATCTAAATGATAATAGTCATCTGCATCTAATATAGTTACATATTCACTTTTTATTTCAATTTTATTTTTTACATAATTTATTACAGACCCCCAATTACCATTAGTTTTTTCTATTAATTTAAAATTTTTTATATTATTTTTTTTTATAGATTGTTTTGTTAATTCGACACTTCGATCTTTTGAACCATCATCAACAATTAAAACATCACAAAACAATTCTTGATCTTTTTGATTATAAATTGAGCTTAATGCTTTTTCTAAATATTTTTCCATATTAAAACACGGAATTATTATTGTTAGTTTTTTCATAGTATCTTAGTTATCTCTTTATTAACTATTTTTAAAATATTGTTATTTTATTATATAAAAATACATTATGGTAAAATTTAAATTGCAATATTAAGTTGCAGAAAGTAGAATTTTCTCACCTGATTGCATTTGCTTTGGGTTTAGCTATCAACTATAATATAAATACATTTATTTTTAAAATTTGGTTTTATATAAATAAAAAAATAGTGGAAATTTAAAATACTTTCTTAAAATAATTAACAATTTTTTAAGGAGAACCTTATTCAATCAAATCAAAATTTTAGCAAAAGAAAAAAACCTGCTAGTGAACATTTAATAAATGAAAATATACCTCATCCAAAACTATTTGTTATTGGGCCAGAAGGAGAGCAAATTGGAGTTTTAACAAAATCAGAAGCTCTTCAAAAAGCTCAAGAAATGAGAATGGATTTAGTATTAATTTCAATTAATCCAAAACCAATTGCAAAAATTTTGGATTATGGAAAATATAAATATTCTAGAAGTAAAAAACAAAAAGAAGAAAAAGCAAAACAATCTAAAACTGAAAGTCATCAAATTAGATTGACACCATTTATTGGAATCAACGATATAAAAACTAAAGCAAAAAAAGCTAGAGAATTCATTTTACATGGTGATCTTGTTAAAGTTTCTTTGAAATTTAGAGGTAGAGAAGCTCAAAGACCGGAATTTGGTTATGAAACTCTTATGACTTTTTATAAAGAAGTAGAAGATATTGCAATTATTGCTAAAGAACCTGTTTTGAATGGAAAATTTTTAGATATGTTTTTACAACAAGATAAGAAAAAAGTTATTCAATACAATAAAAACTTAAAAGAAACAAAAGAAGAAGAGAAAAAATAGAAAAAGGAGAAAACAATGCCAAAAATGAAAACAAAAAGTGCTTTAAGAAAAAGGATTAAAGTAACAGGTACAGGTAAAGTTAAAAGATCGCAAGCCTTTAGATCACACTTAGCACAAAACAAAACAACAAAACAAAAAAGACAATCTAGAAAATCTGAATTAATGTCTCCATCAGATTTAAAAAGATTTAAAGGGATGTTTTAATTAGTTTTTTTATTTAAACAAGAGAAAGATAAAGGGAGTAAATAATGAGAGTAAAAGGTGGAATAGTAACTCGTAGAAGAAGAAAAAAATGATTAAAACTTGCAAAAGGTTATTGAGGACATAAATCTATTGGATTTAAAGTTGCAAAACAACAAGTTGTTAAATCTTGAACTTATGCATTTAGAGATAGAAAACAAGTAAAAAGAAATTTTAGAAAATTATGAATTGCTCGTATTAATGCTGCAGTTAGAGAAGAAGGATTAACATATTCTAAATTCATGAATGGAATTAAAAAATCAAATATTGATATTAATAGAAAAATGTTGTCAGAATTAGCTATTAATAATAAAGAAATATTCAATTCTATTGTTGAACAAGTTAAAAAAAATATTTAAAAAATTAAAAATATAAGTTTAATCAACATTTAATTATATGTACAATAAAAAAACTCAATTAGAAGCAATAAATTTAGCAGTTAAAAGTTTTGCACGCAATAAAATTTTTAATTTATTTGATGTTAATTTTGAATTGCGTAGAAATGAAACATTAGGTATTTTTTTTGAAGAAAAAGATTCAAAAGAATCTTTTTTATCAATTTTCCAAAATATCAATTTTAAATATATGGGTTTATTATTTTTAGATTCTAATCTTGCTAGATTAGAAAAAAATCCGCATTCATTTTCTAAAGTTCATTTTGATAATATTTTTGATAATGTAAATCCAAATAAGAGAATTTTTGAAATATTAGAAAAAAAAGTTTTAGATTCTCAATTTAATAGCATTTTAGAAGTGATTAAAAGAAATAATAAACTTGAAAAACAATTAAAAATTTTAAAATTTTATAAGTATAAAAAACTTGAGTATTCATATACAAAATCAGTAAATATTTTAACAACAAATGCAATAAAGTTTTTGGTTCAACATATGGAAAAATTTAAAAAAGCTATTGCAAACAAAGAACCAATAGATAAACTTTATGAAATTTTTATTCACTCTAGAATTAAATACTTAAAAGGTAGAATAAATTTAATAGTTGATAGAAATATATTATTTATGAATTTATATTTCAAAGAACTAAAAAGAAAAATTTTAGATGATAAATATTTTTATGAAAAATCTAAAAAAAAGATAGTCTCTAAAATCAAAGAAGTAGATTTATATGATAAAAAACTGCTTAAGTTTAAAAAAGATTTTTTATATTCTTTTAATGAAAATAATGATGTTTTTTTTGATACAAAATTTCAAAAATATGTTTTTTCATTGCTTATAAAAGAAATAAGAATAAAAAGTCATTTATACAATAAAAAAATGAAAGATGAAAAAAAACATAATAAAAATTATTGACTTTATTACAAACATAAATTGACAAGTACAGAATTTATTAAAGTATTAAAAAAAGAATCTCCGAATCTAGTTTATTTAACAAAAGAAGAGTCAATAGAATTTTATAAAGAACTTAAAAAATGTTATATTAAGTTGTTGATTAATCAAGAAAATTCTTCAATTCTAAAAACCAAATCATTTATAAAAAAATCTTTAAGTTACTACATTGATAATGAATTATTTTTAATAATTGAAAAATATAAAGAAATTTCTGAAAATAAAAAAGAATTATTTAGAAAACAAATATTAAAAAATAAGTTAGATAAAAAAATTAAAGGTTCTAAAAATAATGATTTAATTTCAAATGTTTGAAATTTAAAAAATGAAATCCAAGATTTAAATGATGATATTGAATGAAGGAAAAAAACATTTTTTTATAATTTAAGCGAAAATCTAGCTCAAATTATTTCTTTAATAAATGAAGAATTAAATGAATATAAAAAAAATAAAGGTATTTACAATGATTTGATTGTTGAATTTTTAAATTTAAAAAATAAATATATTAATGAAAACGAAATAACTCTTACCGAAAAATTGAGTAATGAATTTTTTGAAGAAGAAACTTCAAAATTTGAAAATATTTATCGTTTTATCCGTTCAGATTCTTATTTGTTAGAAAAAATTTTTACTAAATTTTCTTTAAAAAATAAGAATAATAATTTAAATGAAGTTTCTACTATTTCTAAATATTTAATTTTAAAAAATAGCAAAAAATTTGATTTAACAATATTTGATTTATTGAAAAAAATAGGGAAATCCAGCTTATTCTTGAAAAAGAATGTAATGCTTTTGATGGCTTATTTAGATGGCAAAGAAATTAGCATTTTAAATGGAATGTTTTCTAAATTAGAAAAAGAAGAAAAAGATAAATTGATAAGTATTTATAAAAAAGTTTCTTCTTCTTCAAATAAATCTTGAATTTTAATTGAAGATAATTTAGAACAAATTAAAAATGCTTTAGATAATGTTGTAATTATTTCTAATTCAAGACAAATTGAATCAGGATCAGCATTTGAAATATCTACAAACCCTCTTTATAATGCTACTAGAAAAGCTTTTGGCTTAAAACCAATAAATGGTAGAGAAACACCGAAAAAGTTTTATAACATAATTAATTATTCTTATGATTATGATAGCTATAAAGTAGGGAAAAATCATCTTATTTATGGAGATTTAGAAGAAATATATAATTGATCTCAATCTATGCCAGAAGAAACTTTTTGAACTAATTTCCCCGAAAAATTTGATCATGTCCAAAATAAAATAGTTTTTAAAAATATTAATAAAAAGAATAAAACAAATATTTTTATGAATGATCATAATAATTTTGATGATTCTATTTCAAAGGAGTATTTAATAGTTGATGTTTAAAATGAATTATAAAAAATGAAATATTAAAAATTATTTTAAACTTAAAAATATTTTATTTTGCTTAGTTATTTCATTATTTTGCATACCATTACCATTAATTTTTGTTTTTTCATTAAATAAAAAATGATATGATGGATTGTCTGTTTCTGCTCTTTTATATATATTATTAGGAATGTTAATTCTTATTTTCGATTTTGCAAAATTTCAACCTTTTAAAAAATTAAAAGGTTTATTCAAAATAAAAAAAGAAAATTCAGAACAATTTACAAATTTTGAAAAAATTCAAATGAAAGCCTTGGATATAAGTCTAAATAATAAAGAAAAAAATGAAAAAATAATTAATAAACAAAGAATTAT
>JAFWJI010000020.1 GCA_017511585.1 Mycoplasmataceae bacterium | reverse complement strand
GCCATAATAGAATTATTGAACTTTTATTATTAACAGAAAGAATAATGTCGAATTCATTATATGATGGTGAATCAATTTCAAGAACTACCTATTCAATAGAACATATTCTTCCACAAAAAGCAGATGAATGAATTAAACAAATAAAAGATGAAGAACAAAAAATAGAATTTGAAAATGATTTTACAACTTATATAAATAAAATTGGAAACTATTTAATATTAACACGTAAACAAAATAGTAAAAATTCAAATAACATTTTTACCAAAAAAAAGGAAGATGTTTATCGTGATTTAACTTCTCCACTTTATAAAAATTCAAATCATAATATTGATGTTTCTGAAAAAAATGAATGAAATTATGAAAATATTGATAAAAGAACAGAAGAATTAATAAGTTATATAACTCAAAATGTTATAAATAAATAACAAATATTTTAAATTGTATTAAAATATTTTAAAGGTGATAATTATGAATTATAAAGATGAAATTTTTAAAATGATCAAAGAAAAAACAACAAAAAATTTTGATGAAAATACTCCTATTAGAGATTTGGGTTTGGATTCAATTGATATGGTTGAAATGATTGCTGATTTTGAAGATAAATTTAATATTGAAATTCCATCTGAAAAAATTAATTCAATAAAAACAATTAAAAATTTATTAGATATTATTGATAAAATATAATTAAATTTATAAATATAAATTAAAATACATTTTTTTATAGTAAGGGTGTAGTTCAATTGGTAGAACAGCGGGCTTCAACCCCGCATGTTGTGGGTTCGAGTCCTGTCACCCTTGCCATTTTTTTTATCTCTTTTTTTATACTAAAACAAATTTTTTTAAAAATAAGTATAAATAAAACTACAATTTAAAGTATAGAAGAGGAAGAAATTATGGCAAAAAGGAAAAATATTATATTGTTGCAATTAGGGATAGCAGCAATGGCAACATCGTCACTAATTGGTGTTGTTTCATGTTCTGAAAAAAACAAAACTAATACAACAACTGAAAAAAATTTAATAGAACTTATTAAAACTGAATTTGAAGCTAGAGAATTTGGTTTTGAAAATCAAACAGCTCAAGAAATAAAAAATAAAAACATAATTAATCAAGGATGAATATATAGTAATAAAGACAAAATATTTAAAGAAAGTAATTTTAATCAAGATGATATAAAAAATTTAAATATTGAAATTAAAAATAACTACAACTTATTAATTTCTTTTGAAATTAAAAATAACCCATATAATTTTCGAATAATTAATTTTAAAATAGAACAATCAAATGATGAAATTGAAAAATATAAACAATTAATAAAAGAAATTAAAGAAGTTATAAAATTAAAGAAAACTAAACGCGATTATTTTGAATTTGACTACAACCAAATAACTACAGATAATTTTTTAAATTTAGATTATGAAATTCAAAAAAAATTTATAGATTTTAATTGAGATGAATTAAATGAAAAATTTAAAAATAATGCTTTATGAATAGAAGAAAAAGGTAACAAAGTAAAAATAAATTATACTTGTAAAAAAAATCAAGAAAATCAAAGACAAATTGATTTTCAAGTTGAAATAATTGTTGGTACCGAAAGAGAAACTATTTTAATTAATCAATTTTCTGATTTTTTAGATCCAAATGAAAATAAAATAGAAAATCCAAAACAATATGAAGAATTAGCAAATGAAATTGCTAAAGTAATTAACTTAGTCCCAACAACCAATAGTAACTATGATCATCAACAAATTACTGTTGAAGAATATGTTAATAAAATAGATGAACAACAAAATTATTTTAATTTTAATTGAGATGAATTGGAAACAAAATTTCCACAAAATGTTTTGGATAAAAATACTTTATTAGAATTTGAAATTAGTCCAAATTTTGAATTTGATATAAACAATCCTAAAAGTTTAAAATTCGATATTTACATAATAGTTTCAAATGAAATTGATCGTGAAAATGCACTTCTAAAAAATATTCAATCAGTTAAAAAAGTTGAAAAAACTATTGATACATTCAAAGAACCATTTGAAACTATTTCAGGTTTAGATAAAGAAGAAATTAAAGATTTAATTACTCCACAAGGTGCTACTTCGTATAAAGGGAAACTTGAAAGATTCAGAATGCAAGATATAAAAATTTCTTCTGAAAATAACTATATAGATTTAAATAGAAAAATGACTTGAAATGATTTTAAAAAAGAAATGATGTATCAAGTTAGATTTGCTTTGTACCAAATGTTTAGTGATAATTTTAGTGAAATTAATTACTATACTCATAATGAAAGAGAAAA
The DNA here is from genome assembly GCA_017511585.1 of Mycoplasmataceae bacterium. Lineage (GTDB taxonomy): Bacteria > Bacillota_I > Bacilli_A > Mycoplasmatales > Metamycoplasmataceae > UBA710. The sequence goes on along the minus strand of JAFWJI010000020.1, from coordinate 537 downwards.
TAGAAGTTTAACTGCTACAGCAGTTGGAATAATTAAAGAAAAAAGAAATGATGTTTTATTTTATTTTCAATATTTAGGTTCTAATTCTGAACATAAACAAAAAACAAATGTTGAAACTGGTGATAGAATAGAAATTTCTATTACATATTCAGGTAATGGTGAAAATGATTGAAAACCTACAATGGTTTCAACATCAGAAGAAATAATTGATTTAGTTTTAAATTGATGAAGTTTTAAAAATAGTTGTGACAATTTAAATGATCCTAATGATCCTTTATATTTAAATAAACCATTTTTAAGTTTTTTTCCTCCAGCTCAATTTGTAATCAAAAAAAATGACAAAGTTCTTTATAACGAAACAAACAATCAATATGTAATTTATTCATTTATTTGAAAAAGAAAAAGGTCTTAATTAAAAATTTAAAAAAATAAAAATTTCTCATTTAATTTTAAGAGAAATTTTTTATATATTTAATTTTAAACTTCAACTATTTTTTTATTTTCTAAAGTAACAGTTTTATTGTTTACTTTAATTTC